>CAMPBZ010000007.1 GCA_946641795.1 uncultured Clostridia bacterium | reverse complement strand
CCGTGCTTGGAACATGGTACGGCGCCGTGCTTGTCGGACTGTGGTACTACTACGATTTCTCGGGATATTCGGATATGGCTATCGGCATGGGACGCATCTTCGGCTTCCACTTTGACGAGAACTTCAAATACCCCTACATCTGTACATCTATCACTGAATTCTGGAGAAGATGGCACATCTCGCTCTCTACCTGGTTCAGAGATTACGTTTACATCCCACTTGGCGGAAACCGCAAGGGCAAGACCAGACAGTGTGTAAATATTATGATAGTATGGTCGCTCACAGGCTTCTGGCACGGCGCAAGCTGGAACTTTATGATATGGGGCGCGTATTTCGGCGCACTGCTTCTGCTTGAAAAGCTGTACCTGCTCAAAAAGCTTGAGAGAACCAACGCATTCGTTCAGCACCTCTACGCAGTTGCGCTGGTGGCTATCGGCTGGGGCATCTTCTACTTTGAGGACTTCAAGAGCCTCGGAAAGTTCTTTAAATCCCTCTCCCGTTTTTGCGGAGAGCAAAACGACGTTTTGACAGCTCGATTTGCATTCGGCAAGCGTTGCGGCGCAAACGCCCAGATCGGTTTTATTGAGCAGAATGACGACCGGTTTCCCGACGTCTTTTGCCTCTTCCAGAATGGCGCGATCCTCGTTGGTGATTGCCGCATTCGCATCCAACACGGCAAGGATCAGCTCGGCCGCTTCCATTGCTTTTTTGGCGCGTTCCACGCCGATCTTTTCAACCACATTGGCAGTTTCGCGCAAACCGGCGGTATCGGTAAGCCGCAGGGTGACGGTGCCGAGCGAGGCCGTTTCCGTAAGCAGATCGCGCGTGGTTCCCTCAATATCGGTAACGATGGCGGCATCGCGGCCGACGAGCGCGTTGTAAACCGAGCTTTTGCCGACGTTCGGTCGGCCGCAGATCACGGTTGCGATCCCTTCGGCAACGGCATGGCCGGTGCGATAGGTTTCGGCCAGCGCTTTCAGCTTTACAAGACATTCCGAAAAGCCGGCGATCATTTCCTCGCGGCTCATATCGGCAAGATCCTCGTCGGGGTAGTCGATGACAACGTAAACGGAGGCCAATATACGCTTTAATTCCTCATAAATCTCGGCGCTTTTTCCCTCGGTTTTGCCCCCCATTCCGCTATGCGCGAGCAGGAGCTGTTGGCGGTTTTGCGCTTCCAGAAGGTTGGCGAGTGCCTCGGCCGAGGAAAGCCCGATTTTGCCGTTGAGAAAGGCCCGTTTGGTAAACTCCCCTGCTCCCGCGGGTGAAGCGCCGGCCGCAAGCAATGCGGTCAGCACCGTTTCGGTGAGCAGAACGCCGCCGTGACAGCAAATTTCGACGGTATCCTCGCCGGTAAAAGACGCGGGCGCGCGGAAAACGGTTGCCAGCGCGTCGTCCACCGGGGTACGCGTTCCGTTTGCTTCCTTTATATATATTGTTCCGTAAACGGCGGTTCTTGCCGGCATTTCGGCAAGCGGTTTCCCGTTTTTCGGCTCAAAAACGCGGCCGGCAATTTGAACGGCATTGCTCCCGCTGACCCGCAAGAGCGCAACGCCGCCTTTGCCGCGCGGGGTGCTGACGGCGGCAATGGTATCGCTTTTTACCATAGTTTCCTCCTTTTTGCGCAATGACAGAAAAGGCCGCTTGCCGGGAGAAAGCCCGACAAGCAACCTTTGTTTGATGGATTATTCACCGTCCGACGGCTGATCCTCCAAGAAGATGACGACGCGGCGGTTATTATCTACGCCGATGGAGTTGGTGGTAACGCCCTCGATCTCCTGCACGGCAGAGTGGATGATGCGGCGCTCGTAGGGGTTCATCGGCTCCAACATCACGCTGCGCTTTTCGCGCAAAACCTTTTCGGCCTTGCGGCGCGCCAGCGCGCGGAGCGCTTCCTCGCGCTTTTCGCGGTAATCCTCAACATCCAGCGTGATACGGGTATATGCGCGCTTTTCACCGTCGATGCGGCGGTTGGCGGCAAGATTGCAAAGATATTGCAAAGCATCCAGCGTTTCGCCGTGGTGGCCGATCAGCAGTCCGGCATCCGCGCCGTTGACTTTGAGTACGATATCGTCGTTGGTGCCTTCCACGGTGGAATAGGTCAGGCTGTCAAGTCCCATATTCTCAGCGACCTGACGGATAAACTGCATTGCGGCATCTGCTCCGCTGACCGATTTTTCCTCATCGGCGGTGGTGTAGGTGACGGCGATTTTCGCATCGACCGAGCCGATGCCCAAAAAGCCGCGCTTGCCCTCTTCCAGGACGGTTACAACCAGGTCTTCCTCGCGGGCGTCAAGCTCCGCGGCGGCCTTTTTACGCGCTTCTTCTACGCTTTTGGCCGTAATAATCAATTCTTTTTTCACTTTATTTTACCTCAAATTTCATTCGTCTTTATCGGTGGGTTCGGCGTCGTCCTTCTTTTCCTTTTCGGGGCGATCATCTTCTTTCAGCGGAGCGCCTTCTACCGGTGTTTTTTTGGCGGCCTCCTGCTTTTTGCGTTCCTCGGCTTCCATAGCCGCTTTGCGGGCGAGCGCCGCCGCGCGGGTGTCGTCGTAATCCTCGTCGTCAATGTGGTGGAGCGAGCGGACGCGGCCTGCGTTCTCGGATTTTACCACCTGCGGTTTCTTACCCGCAAGCTCTCTTTCCGCGGCTTTGTAATCGTCCTCGGTGAATTGCGGAAGCGGCATAACCTTGCTCATAATGAACTGTTTGAGTACGCCGAGAATACTGCGGAAGATCCAGTAAACGCCGATGATGGCCGGAACCATAAAGGTAAAGAAGGTGGAAAGTGCCGGCATGGAAATATCCATCATGGTATTGGAACAAGCGGTTTGACGATCAGCAGGCTGACCGGGATTTGTGCCGGGTTGATAACCGAATTTGCGGTTGAGCTTCATACTGAAGAAGTAAGCCACAAAGGTCAAAACAGGAACGAGCAGCAAAATCCAGTTTTGCGCAAAATTGCTGAAGCTCGGCGTTAAACCGAAATTGAATTTGCCGATGTTGAAGTTGGGCAATTTATCCCAAACGTCGTTCAGCTTTCCAAACACTTCGGAACTGTTTGTGAAATATTGGAAACTGCCCAGACCGGCAAGATCCCCTTTGGAAATGCTGGAAATGATACCGATCGAGCTGGAAGGCGCGCTGGTAAAGCCAAGTCCGCCGGCGGCTCTTGCCGCGGTGTAGTAGATGCCGAGGGCGCTCGACATACCGGAAGACAGGCCCAGAACATAGTGCAGCGGATCAATGACGATGCGGTACAGGATGATCAGGACGGGCATTTGCAATAAGAGCGGCAGGCAACCGCTGAAGGGGCTGAAATTCTCTCTTTGATAGAGTTCCTGAATTTCCTTTTGCACCTGCTGTTGGGTCTTTTGGTCGGTGCGGCCGGCATACTTTTTGCGAATGGCCATTTCCTTGGGACGCAGTTTTGCCTGTTTGATAGTATTCTTCTGTTGGAGAATGGCAAACGGGATCATCAAAAGCTCGATCAGGATGGCGAACTCGCAGATACCGATGATATAGAAACTGCCGCCGAGCGTATTGGTCATCCAGTTGAGAGCAATGCCGATGCCGGAAAGGATCTTATCGAAAAGTCCGTTGCTGGCTTCGATGGTGACGGTGGTTTGGAAAACCGAGATCAGGTTGTTGAGGTCGGCTTCGTTCATCGTGTTGTAAACCGATGCGTCGATCTTGTCGCCTTCGGCCGCTTTTGCATTTGCGGCATCCAGGAATTTTTTGGCGGTTTCAATCTTATTTCCGGTGGTGTACTTTTCGTATTCTGCATCGTTGAAACCTTCGGCAAGCATATCGTATCCGCGCGAAGCGGCGATCAGATAATCGCGAACGTCAAAGTTCTGATCGTCAAAAACGGTGGTAAGCATCGTAGCGGTGTTTTTGACCTGTTCGGCCGTCATATTTCCGCCATCCGCCTGCGTGATGGTGGACGCCATCGGCAACGTTGCCTTTTTGGCGCCGCAGCTTGCCAGAACGGCAAGCAGGAGCAGAATGGATGTGAAAATTACAAGAAACCTTGTAACTCTTTTTTGCATGATTTGTGCGGGTGTTTTTTTCATAGGTTTTCTCCCTTCGTTTTTTGGGACTTTTGCGCCGTCGCTCTTGGGTTTCCGCACGGCGCCGCGGCTCCGGAAGTTGTTATTCCGCTTTGGGATTTTCCAGGTCGTATTCTTCCGGATAGTAGTATTTGGTAATGGGTTCGGGGCGATACTTGTTGCGCAGTCCGCGCTCGGGAACGGGGTCTACCCCGCCGGGGCAGAAGGGCTGGCAACGCGCGATGCGGCCGATCGTTAGAAGCAACCCGACGAAAAACCCCCGTTTGCGGAACGCCTCGATGGCGTAGGCCGAACAGGTGGGGTAAAAGCGGCAGGTGGGCTTCCGTTTGAGCGGCGAGAGCACCTTTTGGTATAGGCGAATGAGTGCAATGCAAAGGTATTTCATAGCGTCTCGGTGCGGAACATTCCCGTTTTGGCAAAGCCGCGGCGCAAATCCCGTTCAATATCGGTAGATTCTGCCGCAAGGATCTCGCTCCGGGGAGCAAGAACGATCAAAAAGCCGGTTTTCAGCTCTTTTTCTACGGCAAAATAGCCGGCGCGCAAAATGCGCTTTGCCCGGTTGCGCTGTACGGCGCCCCCAACCTTTTTTCCAACCGATACGCCGAACCGGTTGTAGGCGGTTTTTTCGGGGTTGGCCTTTTGCAGGCGCTTGGCGGCATAGTCTTTGAGGACAAACACGTTGACAAATCTGCCCGAAAAGCGCGTGCCTTTATGGAAGGCCTTGTCGTATAAGTGGTGTTCCTTGATGGTTTTGTACTTCATTTTCGTCCCTTTGCTTGCGTTGTGCTTCCGTTATTTTTCGGCGTTTTTACGATATAAAAACACCGACGGCGCGAGATACGATGTTCGTTCGGCAGTCGGTGTTTTTATGTGATGGCAGATGCGCGGTCTTGGCGAAGGTCGCCAACCGATGCCGGATTTGCCCTATTCTTAATAGGTCAATCTCTTTCTGCCCTTGGCGCGTCTTCTTTTGAGGACGTTTCTGCCGTCGGCAGTTCTCATTCTTTTACGGAAACCGTGTTCCTTTTTTCTCTGACGTTTCTTTGGTTGATACGTTCTGAGCATTCCAAGATACCTCCTTTAACTGGAATCGGAAGCGTATGATCAAACGCTTTTACACAATGACAATCTATATTATAATAGAAAGCACCCCGATTTGTCAAGCGTTTTTTCAAAAAAATTTCGTTTTTTTATTATATCGTTAAAAATCCCGGTCAAATGCTTTGCGTAAGGCCGATGAAAGACGGAATGCCGGTGGCGGTATCCACAATCAGGTAAACGAACGGCCGATCCAGATAGATCTCCTTCGGGTTTTCCGGCGGCGCGGCGCTGGTCGCCTCCATAATTCCCCAGGTGACCGCCGCTGCTTTGGTGCCGTTGCGATCCAGTTCCAGGTAGGTCTTTTGGAAAACATCGGAAAGATACAGGCTTCCGCCGTTGTAAGTTCCCATTGGCAAAAAGTTTGCGACCGCGGGATCAAAGGCGTTGGGCATTCCCATTGCACGCAGAATATCGGTCAGTTTGATGAAGGTTTCGGTTTTGAACTCGGGGATCTTGGTTTTGACGACCTCGCCGCTTTGGCTGTTCCAGGCGCGCATCCATTCCTCGCCGGTCAGCGTTGCGGCAAGCGTTGCGGCGTCGGTTCCCGCTTTGGGAAGGAGCCCCACAAAAGCGTAGTTGCCGCCCTTATAGTATTTGGCAACGCCCTCGAAAGTGTCGCCCTCCAAATACAGGTGCTCGGTGGAGTGCAGGAAGGTTGCCGCCTGCTTTTCGCCCGTGGCGGTGGTAAAATCCCCGCTTTCGATCTGGTCTTTTTCGTATTCGGTTGCCCATTTTGCCTCAAAGGCCAGCGCGTTGATCAGGTAAAGCATACTGGAAGGCTCGGCCTCGTCGATGATCTTTTTGATCATTCCGTCGGTGTATTTTTCGCACCAAGCGTTGATGTTTTTTACCGTTTTGGCGTCAAAGGCCGAAGCGTAGATTTGCGCCGCGTACCAATCGGCAACCGTTTGCAGGAAGCTTTCGTTGATTTTGAGCGAGTCGCAATCCCGGAACCAGACCGAGTTTGCCAGTTCCAGTTTGGCGTTCTCCCCGCTCGGCAGACCCAGCGCATAGGCAAGCAGGGTGGGGTTGAGTTCCTCCGGTGCCATCCCCAGCACGGCGCTCATTTGCGCGCGCGTTTCTTCCCCGGCGCCGTTGGCGATGAGCGCAAGGCAGTACATTGCCGAAAGCGGCGAAAGAAGCTGGTTTTTCCCTTTCTCGGTGGAAAGGATCGTCCGGTTAAGCAACGAGAAGGCAAATTGCGCCATTGCTTGTTTGCCGGCGGCGGAAAGTTCGGTTCCCTGCACCTCGTCGGCTTTGCGCGGTTTGGCATCCTCCGAATCGCCGAGATAAACCTGCAACAAATTGGTTTCGTCAATAATGATCTTCCGGTGGCAGGAAACGGCCAGCAGCAGAATGACCGCCGCCAAAAGCAGGCAGGAAACGGAAAGTAATTTTTTCTTCATTGTCAAAGCTCCTTTCGCTTATGAATTCAAAACTTGTGAAAACGCCTTTGGAAGTGCCGCCGCGGTGTCAGACGCCACCATAGAGAACGGATTGCTCTCCCGCTCGGCGATCTCGCCGGCAAGCCCGGCAAGGAAGGCGCCGCAGGCCACCGTAAGCGCCGTTGGCGGCAGATAGCCCAGCATTCCCGCCAGAACGCCGGAAAGCACGTCGCCGCTCCCGGCCGTGGCCATACCGGCACACCCGCGGTCGGTTTGGTAAACCGTAATGCCATCGGTGACCGTTGTGACCGAGCCTTTCAAAAGCAGGACAACGCCGTGCTCGGCGGCAAACGATTTTGCAAGCTCGACCGGGCGCTCCCGGATCTCGTCAACCGGCACTCCCGAAAGGCGCGAAAACTCCATTGGATGCGGCGTTAGAATGACCGGCCCCTGCTTGCGAAAAAGCAGTTGAAGACCATCTTCGGCAAGCGTGTTGAGTGCGTCGGCATCCAGCAGGAGCGCGCCGGAATAGTTGCAAAGCAGATATTCCAAAATCTTTTGATATTCGGTTGATCTTCCCCAGCCCATACCAACGGCAACCGCCCGCTTTCCGGAAAGGAAGGAAGCCAGCGCAAAGGGGTCGAAGATCATTTTGCCGTCCTCGTCCGGCACCGGAAACAGCGTACTTTCCAACAGGTAGGGTGCAACCGCAGGCGCAACAGACGCGGGAACGCCCAGCGTTACCACGCCGCACCCCGCGCGCAGCGCCGCCGCGCCGAGGTTGGCCAGTTTTGCGGCGCCCGCATAGCAAAGACTGCCGCCCAGAATGCCCACATAGCCGAACATTCCCTTGTGCGAATTCCATGGTCGCGTGCCGAGCGCGGCTTTCACATCCGCCATTTTCAAAAGGTTTGCTTGTTCCACAGCCGGCCCTCTTTTCAAACGATTTACACCCTTATTTTACCACATTTTTTCCGTTTTCGCAAGTCCGGGCAAAAAAGATTTGCAAAAAAATTGCTTTTGTGGTACAATAAAGAAAAAGCGGAAAAGGGGGTGTCGGCTTTGCAGTTGCGTTTTTCACCGCAGGATCGGGCGCGCTGGGACGATTTTTGCAACAAGATTGTTGCCCGAAACGAGCGCTTTACCGAACTGCTTGCAAACTATTTGAACCGGACGCCCCGCCTGATCTCGGCGCGTATGGTAAAGAACCTTGCCGTCGAATGCGCCCTGCCCGAGGACACCGCCTTTCGCGTTCTGCTGGCCGCCGCCATCGGGTTGGACACTCTGGCAAACACCGAAGACAAAGAGCTGGAACAGCGCTATCTGATCCCCTCGCTCCACCGACTGGACCCGAAAGATTGGAAGCGCGACGCCTACCTGACCACCATTGATTTTCCCGTTGCATCAACCGGCGGCTGGGCCTTTTGCACCGGGCAATACGCGCCCTACGAGCCCTTTGTTTGCGGGTTGCCGGAGCTGACCGGTGAAGGCCGCGAAATTCCCCGCCTCGGCTATTTTACAAGCCGCTTTACCTTTCCCGCCGTTCGGGAAAACGGAGTGGAATGGATGGCGGTAAAGCCGAGCGAAATTGCCACGATGCGCGCGCCGCTGGAACAGGCGCGCGGCAAAACGGTGGCCTTTGGGCTTGGGCTTGGCTATTTTGCTTTTCACGCCTCGCAGAAAAGCGAGGTGACCGAGCTGATTGTGGTGGAGCGCGACCAAACGGTGATTGACCTGTTCCGCCGGTATTTACTGCCGCAGTTTCCGCACCGGGAAAAGATCCGGCTGGTAAAGGCCGACGCCTTTGCGTTTGCCGCAAACGACCTGCCGCAGGGAAAAGCGGATTTTGCTTTTGTTGACCTTTGGCACGATCAATCCGACGGGTTGCCACTCTATTTGCAAATGCGGCGGTTGGAGGCGCTTTGCCCGACAACCGAATTTGCCTACTGGATTGAGCCGATCCTGCTTTCTGCCCTGCGCGGGATGGTGCTGGATCGCATTCTGGACGACGGCCCCGGCGAGGTGCGCTCTTTTGACGAAGCGCGCGCGCTGTTGACCGACGCCTACTTGCGGTCGCTCGCTCCCAAAATTCAAAAAATCGAAAAATAAAAGGCGCTGCAACCGCAACGCCTTTTTTATTTGCTTATTTCTTTTTGCGCATCATATCGAACAGGCCGCTGAAATCGTCATCATCCAGCGAGAACGGCTTTTTGGGAGCCGCAGGCTTGGGAGCAACGGGGGCAGCGGGAGCCGAGGGTGCCTTTTTGGAAGGAACCGGCGTTTGCTTTACGCGATCCCCACGGAACACGGGAGCGCCGCCCGGCTGTTTTTCAAACCCGGTGGCGATTACGGTGACGCGCATTTCGTCTTCCAGATCCGGATCGAAGGAGACACCCCAGATAATGTTTGCATCGGGGCCGGCTTCGGAGGTGATCATTTGGGTTGCAAGGTCGGCGTCTTCCAGAGAGACATCCTGGGAGACCATCATCGAAATCAAAATGCCCTTTGCGCCCTTGATAGAGGTTTCCAGCAACGGGCTGGAAATGGCCTCTTTGGCCGCCTGCTCGGCTTTATCCTTGCCGGTTGCAAGGCCGATGCCCATGTGCGCATAGCCGGCATTTGCCATGACGCTGGTAACGTCGGCAAAGTCCACGTTGATAAACGCGTTTTCCACGATCAGGTCGGAAACGCTCTGCACGCCGTGACGGAGAACGTCGTCGGCAATGGCGAAAGCCTGTTTCAGCGAGATTTTGGAATTGGAGACCTGTTTGAGGCGCTCGTTGGGAATGATGATGAGCGAGTCAACATACTGCGAAAGTTCGGCAATGCCGGCCTCCGCCTGCGACATCCGCTTCGTTCCCTCAAACGCGAACGGTTTGGTAACGATGCCAACCGTTAAAACGTTCATTTCGCGGGCAACGCGAGCAACAACGGGAGCCGCGCCGGTGCCTGTGCCGCCACCCATTCCGGCGGTGATGAAAACCATATCGGTATCGGTAAGGATGGCGCGGATATCCTCGATGGATTCCTCTGCGGCACGCGCGCCGATTTGCGGGTTGGCGCCTGCGCCGAACCCTTTGGTGATCTTTTCCCCGATGACAAGCTGAACGGGCGCTTCGGAGCGCTGCAAAGCCTGCCGGTCGGTATTGACGGCAACAAATTCCACGCCGCGGATATTAGCGGAAACCATCCGGTTGACCGCGTTATTTCCACCGCCGCCAACGCCGATTACTTTAATTTTTACGCCGCATTCCCAGGTATCGTCATGTTCAAAAGTCATTTGTTTTTTCCTCCGAGCGCTTTCTATTCCGGGGCGATCCCCACTTTTATAAATTCTTATATTTATCATACAATCTTTTTGCCGTATTTTCAAGTACTTTTCGGAAAAAATTTAATTTTTTTTGCGTTTTTTTCCCTTCTGAATGAAAAAAATGCGAAAATGCCGGCTTTTTCCCGGTATTTTCGCATTTTTATTGCTTTTTTCTCGGTAAAACCCGCAAAAAGCATAGTTTTCCCTTGGCTGTTCAGGACGCTTTTTTTCGGCAAAAAGCGCAAAAAAACCGCAGATTTCGGTTCAAACGATTTTTACGGAAGGATCAGCAAAAGCGTTCCGAAAAACATCAAAAGTCCGGTGGTTACGGCAATTCCGAAAACGACCTTCTTTTTCAGTTTGCGCAGAAAGCTATGACGCAGAACGGAATCGCTGGTCATACTGCGGCACTCTTTTTTCTCCTGGGAATAGGCCTCGTTAAAAGCAGCGCTCATTTTTGTTTTCTCCTTTGTTTTTTATTTGAATTTGATTTTTTAAACTTCTTGTTTTTTGCCGGAGATCAGCCCGGTAATTTCTTGCCAGATCCGCTTTTCTGTTTCGCGGTCGGCGTACTTTTGAATGTTGGCTCGCAGTTCGCGCAACCGCCGGGGATTGGAGAGCAGATCGGTCACCGCTTCGGTCAGTGCCCCGTTGCGCAATTCCTGCTCGGGGATCAGCACGGCCGCCGAACGATCGGCCAGCGCTTTTGCGTTTGCCGTTTGGTGATCGTTTGCAACGTTGGGGGAAGGCACCAGCACAGCCGCTTTTCCGAGCTTTGCCAGTTCGGAAAGGGTCATTGCCCCCGCCCGGCAGATAACGAGATCGGCCGCCGCCATCCGGTATGGCATATCGTAAA
The DNA here is from genome assembly GCA_946641795.1 of uncultured Clostridia bacterium. GTDB lineage: Bacteria > Bacillota > Clostridia > Oscillospirales > CAG-272 > UMGS1865. The sequence goes on along the minus strand of CAMPBZ010000007.1, from coordinate 8,811 downwards.
AGTAATCGAACAAGCAGCAGTTAGGGCTCCGGTAAAGTTCCAAATCCTCAAAATTGGTACGCACGGCATTGTAATTCCGTTTTCCGGTAGCGTGCCAGTGGAGCACTTCCGGGTGCATGGTAACGCAATTCTGCATCAGTTCCAGCGCGGCGTCGTTCAGCGCGTCGGCTCCGAGACTGCCGCCGAAGGAAAGCACCACGATTTGCCCCGGCAAAACCCCGTATTTATCGCGGGCGCGTCGGCGATCGACATTTTCAAAGTTCTCACGCAGAGGGTTGCCCACACGGATGGCTTTTTCGCTGTTTCCGAACTCTCGGCCGGTGACCTCAAAGTTGTACCAAATCCGGTCTACGTACCGTTTCAGCCTTTTTACCGCAAGGCCGGGTTTGGCGTTGGACTCGTGCACGGCGGTTGGAATGCCGCGCTCGGCCGCCGCCTTCATAATAGGCCAGCAGGCATACCCGCCGGTGCCGATGACAAGATCGGGGCGAAATTCGTTCAAAATCTTTTGCGTTTGTTCCCGGTGCGGCGAGTGGATTGCCAGGTGGAGCGCCCGCAGGTTTTTGGGGTGGAAGAGCGGCCGCGTAAAGCCGACCGACTCCACGAAGTAGAGCGGATAGCCCTCGCGCGGGACCAAATCTTCTTCCCTTCCGCCGCGAACACCGACAAAGGCGATTTCGGAGCCCGGTGCGTTCCGCCGGATGAGATCGGCAATGGCGAGCGCCGGATTGATATGCCCGGCGGTGCCGCCGCCCGTTAATAAAACTCGCATTTTATCGTCACGCGCGCCCGGAAGCCGGGGGCGCATTCCTTTCGTTCAATTCGTTTCCGCTTTTGCGAAAACGCGGTTCAAACCTTTTGGTTTGAGGAGAATTTGGAGATGGAAAGAATGATGCCGACCTCGAAGATCTGCAACATCAGCGATGTACCTCCGTAGCTGAAAAACGGAAGCGAAATGCCGGTGTTCGGCATAGAGTTGGTAACTACGGCAATGTTCATTATGACCTGCAAGGCCACCTTGAATGTCAGACCGTAAACGATGAGCGACGATGCGGCGTCGGGTGCGTTGCGCGCAATTTTGAAGCCGCGATAAACAAACAGAGCAAACAGCGCAATGACGGCCAGCGCACCGAAAAAGCCGAGTTCCTCGCAAACGATGGTAAAAATAAAATCGTTTTGCGGTTGGGAAACGTAGCCGAATTTCTGGCGGCTCATTCCGTACCCGCGGCCGAAAAGCCCGCCCGAGCCAATGGCCATCAGCCCTTGCAAGGTCTGCCAGGCAGAACCGAGCGGATCGGCCTCCTCAATGTGGAGCCAGGTGTCCACCCGCGCCTGCGCGTAGGGGAAAAGCAGGATCAAAAGTGTTCCTGCCAGCGCGATCACTCCGAGGATGGAAAGGATCCACCGTAGTTTGGTGCCGCCCAGGAACATGACCGAAATGCCGATGGTGCCAATGATCATCAGCCCCGAAATGTGTTTTTCAAGCGCGACCAGCGCAAGGATCAGCCCGATCAGGAGCGCGGGGTACAGCACGCCGAAGCGGAAGCTTCCCTTTTTGGCTCCCACAATGCGATCCCGGTGGTCGGCCATATATTTTGCAAGCAACAGCACAAGGGCGGTTTTGGCAATTTCGGACGGCTGGACGGTGAAAAAGCCGAAATCCAGCCAGCGTTTTGCGCCGCTGCCTAAATCGCTGCCGATGACGAGCACCAACAGGAGCATAACCACCGACGCACCGTACAGGAAAACGCCGAACGTTTGCCAAAAAGCGGGCGTTGCAAACCGGACGGCAAGCGCCGTAACGCCAACTGCGGCAAGCGCAAAGATCAAATGCCGCACGATAAAGTAATTGCGATCGTGATGATATTGCTCGGCATAAACCGAGGAAGCGCTGTAAATCATCAAACAGCCGAAAGCGATCAGCGCGGCGGCGATCAACGCCATTGGAAGATCCACGCCGGCAAACGCCGCACGCGGTTTCCGCCCGCCCGAAAGCAGGTTTGCTTTTTCCATAGGCGGCCCCCCTTTATGCGTCCAGAAGGAACCAGGCCGCGACCGAAAGAAGCGCCTCGCAAGCCGAAAAGAAGGCGACAATGGCATATTCGTTCCACCCGCACTTTTCCAGGTGATGGTGGAAGGGCGCCATTTTGAAAAGCCGTTTGCCCTTCGTCAGTTTGAAGAACAGGACTTGAAGAAAGCTGGAAAGCATTTCAAAGACGAACACGCCCGAAAGGATCAGCCCGACAAGGTAGGCGCGGATCATAAACGCGCCGCCGATGACGAGAGCACCGAAGAACAGCGAGCCGGTATCCCCCATAAAAACCTTTGCAGGATGAAAATTGAAAACCAGAAAACCGAGCGCGCCGCCCAGAAGAATGGCCGAGAGAAGACCGACCGAAGAATCGTTCCAGGCAAAGGCGACCAGCGCGAAAAAGGCGCCGATGACCACCGTTACCGACGAGCAAAGCCCGTCGATCCCGTCGGTCAGGTTTCCGCCGTTGACTACGCCGACAAGCAGAACGACCGCCGCCGGCCAGAACAGCCAGCCGAGATCGATCCACCCTTTGGAAAAGGGCAGTTCCACCACCGGGGAAACGGCGCCGGTGTACCCCATAACGGCAACGTACGCCGCGGCAACCGCAATTTGAAGAATGAGCTTTTGATACCAGGTGAGCCCTTCGTTCCGGCGCTTTACCAGTTTGAAATAATCGTCGATAAACCCGATCAACCCGTTGGCCGCCGCGAACGAGAGCGTCATTGCAAGCGGGATTTCGGTTTGCGAAAGGCCGCGGCGGGCACGAAGGATCATATAAACGACCGTACAGATGAGCGCGGCAAGAATGAAGCCGATACCGCCCATGGTGGGCGTTCCCTCCTTGGCTTTGTGCCAGCGCGGCCCGATTTCCAGAATGCGCTGTCCGGCTTTATGGGAGCGCAAAACCGGGATCAGCCGCCATTCGGCAAGCAAGGTGCAAAGAAACATTCCAAGCACGGTCAGTCCGTATTCCAAAGTCAAATTCCGCATGGCCCCTGCCCTCTTTTCTCCAAGAAGTTTTTGAGTGCGGAACCCACCCGTTCTGCCGCAAGTTTGCGGCTGGCTTTGATTAAGATCACGTCGCCGGGGCGAATGACCGTTTGCAAAGTTTGGATCAGGCCGGAAAGATCGTTCGGATCGGGATTTTCTTTAATTTGTTGGGAAGAAACGCCGTTTTGCCGCGCGCCGCGCGCGATCGCTTCGCTCTCCTTTCCAATGGTGAAAAGGAGTTCGGCACGGCCGCCGGCAACCCGTTTGCCGATTTGGTAATGCAGGCGTTCGCTTTCGCTTCCCAGTTCCAGCATATCGCCGAGAACGGCAATGCCGCGGCGCCCCTTGCCCTGACAGCAAAGATCCAGAAAATCCAGCGCCGCCTCCATCGCTTCCGGCGAGGCGTTGTAGCAATCCTCTATCAGCGTTACGCCGCCGCAAACCGAAATTTGCTGGCGGAGCTTTCCCGGCTTTGCCTCGGCCAACCCGCGGCGGATCGCTTCGGGCGAAGCGCCCGCGTAAACGCCGACGGCACAGGCGAACAGCGCGGCCGTTACGAATTGTCTTCCCGCAACCGGCAGGCAAAGATCGGTTTCGACCCCGCCGCGCCAGGTCAGATCAAACATTGTTTTTTGGAGTTCCACACGGATATTCTTTGCCGAAAAGTCGGCTTTTCTGCCATTGGCAGAGAGAGAAATCGTGCGGAAATTTTTACCGACTGAACGACGGAGAAATTCATCGTCGGAATTGAGCAGAAACACGCCGTTTTGCCGCAGGCCGGAAAAGATTTCCAACTTTGCCTGCAAAATACCGTACCGGCTACCCAGCCGCCCGATATGCGCGTTTCCGATGTTGGTGATGATGGCAAGATCCGGCATGACGGTTTGCGAAAGCGCCCCGATCTCGCCCGCTTGGTTCATTCCCATTTCCAGCACCGCCCATTCGGTACCCGGCCGCAACGCCAGAAGCGCGAGCGGCAGACCGACCAGACTATTGTGGTTTCCGGGCGTTTTGAAAACGGAGCCTTTTTGGGAAAGGACGGATGAAATAAACTCTTTTGTTGTGGTCTTCCCCGCGCTTCCGGTAACGGCAACGCAATGGGGATTAACCTCTTCCCGAACGCTTTTGGCAAGCCGCAAAAGGGCTTGCAGACGATCCGGCGTTTGAATGGCCGCGACCGGCGTTTCGGAAAGATGCGTGCAAATCACGCAGGGGCAACCCCGCGCGGCCGCCTCGGCAATGTGGGCTTCGCCGTCGTCTTTTTCGCCGGGCAGGGTCAGAAAAGCCGTTTGCCCGTCGGCCTCGCGCGAATCGGTACAGAGCGCATTGACGCGAACGGTTGCTTGTTCCGGCACTGTGAGCTTTGCCCGACAGCGCTCGGCAAGGGAAGCAAGTGTGAGCGAGCCGGTTCCGAAAGAAACTTTCATTGGCGCTGCTCTCTTTCCCGGCGGGCAAGCGCCCCGGCAACGATCTCGCGCTCGTGAAACGGTTTTCGTCCCTCGTTTGTAATTTCGTATTCTTCGTGCCCTTTTCCGGCAAGCAGGATCAAATCCCCCGCTTTTGCCGTGAAAACGGCGGTTTCAATTGCGGTTTTACGGTCGGGAATGACCGAAATTGTCTCCTTTTGGCTCATCCCTTCCAGAATGGCGCGGATGATGGTGGCCGGGTCTTCGCTCCGACTGTTATCCGAGGTTACGATCACGCAATCGGCATACTTTTCGGCAATGGCGCCCATGACCGGGCGCTTGGAAGCGTCGCGGTCGCCGCCGCACCCGAACACCAGCACGATCCGGCCGCCGGGATTGATCCCGCGCGCCGTTTTGAGCAGTTTTTCCAGCGCGTCCGGCGTGTGCGCGTAATCGATGATGACCGAAAAATTTGCCGTCGGCCCGAGTTTGAGCCGCTCCATTCTGCCTTTTACGCCGCCGACCGAGGCGAGCGCATCCTTGATTGCCGCGGCGCCGAAGCCGAGTTCCTTTGCGCACACCGCCGCCTGCATAGAGTTGGCAACGCTGAACGCGCCCGGAATGGCACATTGGATCGACAGCCGGGAATGCGGCCCGATCAAGCGGTAGGAAACGCCTTCCTGACCGTGGTCGGCGATCTCTTCGGCGAGATAGTCGGCTTTTTGATAGGTTTGCGAACAGGTGACCACCCTGCCCTTTGCGGCGTGGATCATTTCATCCGCATAGGGGGAGTCCAGGTTGATTACCGAAAGTTTGCTTTTGCGGAACAGTTCGGTTTTTGCCCCGGCGTAGGCCTCCATACTTCCGTGAAAGTCCAGGTGGTCGGGCGTTAAATTGGTAAAAATTGCGGCTTCAAATTCGATCGGTTCCAGCTTCCCCAGCGCAAGCGCGTGGGAAGTGGCTTCCATTAAGACGTATTCCACGCCGTCCCGCGCCATTTGCGCAAGCATTGGGTAAAGCTCGGCGGGATCGGGGGTGGTCATATTGGCAAGTTTGTTTGCCATTCGGTTTTCCAGCGGTTTGCCGTCCGACAGGCACCCCACGGTACCGATGACGCCGCACTTGCAAAGCGAGGTTTCCAGAATGGCGCGCAACAGGTGCGTTACCGAGGTTTTGCCGTTGGTTCCCGTTACCCCTACAAACTTCATTTGCCGGGTGGGAAAGCCGCAAAACGCGTTGTAAAGAAGCGCGCAGGCGCGGCGGGTATTCCCGGCGGTCAGCACCGGAAAGCCTTGCGGCGCGCAAAAAGCGCATCCTTTTTCCACCACCGCCCAACGGGCTCCGCGCGCGGCCGCCTCGGAAATGTGCGCGTGGCTATCGTGGTGCAGGCCTTTGATACAAACGAATAAACTGTTTTCGGTTGCCGACCGGGAATCGGTGCAAATAGCCGAGACCTCGGCGCCAACGATGGCTTCCGGGCAGCGAAGGTTCGCCGCCTCGCATAAGAGTTCCAATTTCATAGCACGCCCTCCGAAAGTGTTTTGAATTGCAACTTCCGGCGCTGTGCGCTGTTTTTGTTACGGCTCGTCAAGATCCTCGTCGGTCAAGGAGCGGAGCGTGATTGTAACGACCGTTCCGCGCGGCACTTCACTGTCCGGCGGAACCGATTGAGAAATGACTGTAACCCCAGCGGAGCCCGAATGGTTCCGCAGGCCGCAAACAGAAAGGTTCAAGCCCGCGTTTGCCAATGCTTTGGTCGCCTCGGCCGGCGTTTTGCCGACCACATCCGGCACCACCGCGTTTGGCTGCGGGACCTCTTTTTCAAAATACAAAATGATTTTTCCGGTTTCTTTTTCCAGCACCGTTCCCGGCGTTGGCGATTGGCCGACGACAAGCTCGCCTTCCCCGACCGTTAAAACCGTTAATCCACTTTCGCGCGCGGTTTTCAAGGCCGCCTCGCGCGGTAAACTTCGGCAATCCGGCGTTGTGATCGCGCGGTTTTCCAGCTCCTCGGCAGAATAGACCGGCGCAACGCCCAGGTGCGGCAGAATGGCCTCCATCACCGCGCCCACGTAGGGGGCGGCAACCGTGCTCCCGTACAAAATTCCGGCGCTCGGTTCGTCAACAATGATGATGACCGCGTATTGCGGATCGTCGGCGGGGGCATAGGCAACGGTAGAGCAAACGTATTTGCCAACGCTGCCCGCGTTCTTTTTTTGGGAAGTACCGGTTTTTGCGGCAATGCGATAACCGGCAACATAAGCGTTTTTGGCGCCACCTTCCCCCGAAACGCCCTCTTCCAGAATTTTGGAAACGGTGCGGCAGGTCTCGGCGCTGACGGCGGTTTGCTTTTCGGCTTGCTCAAACTTCCAAACAACGGTTCCCGCGGGGTCGGTGATGTGATCCACCAGGTGCGGTGTGACCAGATACCCGCCGTTTGCAACCGCGGAAACCGCGGTGATCTGTTGCAGGAGCGTGACGTTGAAGTTTTGCCCGAAGGAATAGATGGCAAGGTCCAAATCGGTAAAGTTTTCCCGGTCGATCAGCACGCTTCCGCCCTCGCCTGGCAGATCCACGCCGGTCTTTTCAAGAAAACCGAAGGTTTCCAGATAATCGTAAAACCGGTCGCCGCCCAGGCGGAGCCCGACCGTCATCAACACCGGGTTGCAGGATTGCTGAATGCCCTGCACAAAGGTCAGCGTACCGTGCCCCTTGCGCTTGTGGCAATGAATGTTGAAGCCGAGCACGTTTTTGGAACCGGTGCATTGAAAGGTTTCTTCCAGCCGCGTAACATCGCTTTCCAGCGCCATAGCGGCTGTGATGACCTTGAAGGTAGAGCCCGGAATGTAGGACTCGGTAATGGCTTTGTTGGACCACATAGTAAGAAGCAGTTCCCGTCGGAGCACCGCGTATTCTTGGCTGTTTGGCGAAAGGCCGCTTTGGGAAAGCCTTTGCGCCGATTGCGCGTCGGGCGTCCAGGGATCGTTCAAATCAAAATTGGGATAGGTGGACATGGCGAGGATCGCGCCTGTTTTGACGTTCATGACAATGCCCGCCGCGCGGTTTTGGCCGCCCGCCTCGATATAGGCGGTTTCCACCTGCTCATCCAGCGCCGCCTGTACGAAAACATCCAGCGTGGTGTGCAGATCGCACCCCGGCGTTGCCGCCGAAAACTCCTCGTATTCATCCGGCATTGCGTTGCCGCGCGCGTCCCTTGCGGTGATATAGCGCCCGTTTTCGCCGGCAAGTTGATCGTTGTAGTAGTATTCCAGCCCGTAAAGGCCGGCGCCGTCGCTTCCGGTAAAGCCGATGGCCTGCGCGGCGAGCGAACCGTAGGGATAATACCGTGTGTTGACCGCCTCGACACCCACCATACTTTGCAGGCCGTAATCGCGGATCAGCTCGCGCACGCGGTCGGCAACCGTTTCGTCAACGTCTCGCGCGACCGTCCGGTCCAGATAGCGCGTTTTTGCAAGATCTTCCTGCAAATGGTCGCGGCTGACGCCCAGGATCTCCGAAAGGCGGGCGGCGATCAATCCTGCGTAATCCAACTGTTCGCCGTTCCGGTTGGCCTCGCTTTGCGCGTAGGCGATCCGGTGGGGTGCTAGGAAAACGCGGTAAGATGTAATATGATCGGCAAGGAGATTGCCGTTGGTATCGTAGATTTTCCCGCGCGACGCGCGCACACTGCTCTCGGTTGTGATCTGGTCGATCACCTTTTGCTGATACTTGCCGTAGCCCGCCGTTTGCAGAATGAGAATGCGGGAGGCAAGCCCCACAAACAAGAGAACGGCTACCGATAGTAATATCAGCGACCGTTTCACAATTTGCGGCGCGCCTGGGGCGCGGCGGGCTCGGCCGCCGCAATCTTCAATTTCGGTTTTCCCATTGCCTGCCCTCCCCCAAAAAACGGTGGTTCCGTCCTTTTATTTTATGGAGGGGACTGGAAAGTTATGACCGCAAAAGGCGAGAAAAGGAGACGGAGTTTACCCGATCTTTTCGGCAATGCGGAGTTTTGCGCTCCGCGAACGGGGATTGCTCTCCAATTCCTCGGTGGACGCTGTAATGGGTTTATGGTTAACGATTTTCAAAACCGGTTTTTTGCCGCAAACGCAAACCGGGAAATCGGGCGGGCAGGTACAGCCCGAAGCAAGGTTTGCAAAGGTTTGCTTGACAATGCGGTCTTCCAGCGAGTGGAAGGTGATAATTGCAATTCTGCCGCCGGGTGCAAGCATTGCCGCGGCGGCGCGAATTGCCGGTTCGATCACATCCAGCTCGGCATTCACTTCAATGCGAATGGCCTGAAAGGATCGTTTTGCCGGGTGATGCGCCCCTTCCCGTGCGGCGACAGGAATGGCGCCTTTGATGATTTTGACGAGT
>CAMPBZ010000006.1 GCA_946641795.1 uncultured Clostridia bacterium | reverse complement strand
AAGCTGGAACAAAACTACCGCTCCTCGCAAAACATTTTGGATGCGGCCAACGCGGTGATCGCCAAAAACGAGGGGCGGATGGGCAAAACGCTCTGGACGGCCGAGGGCAGGGGCGAGAAGATCCGCACCATTCTTTGCGACGACCAAAACGAGGAAGCCCGCCGCGTGGTGGAGCTGGTTACCTCCAAGGTGGCGCGCGGCGAGGCGCATTACCGCGATTTTGCCATCCTGTACCGGATGAACGCGCAGTCGCAAAACCTAGAAAAAGCTTTTGCGCGCAGCGCCATTCCTTACCGCATTTTGGGTGGCACGCGCTTTGCCGACCGCGAGGAGATCCGCGATGCGGTTGCCTACTTACAGTTAATCTATAACCACAATGATAATCTTCGTCTTTCCCGCATTCTCAACAAGCCCGCGCGCAAAATCGGGGCCAAATCGGCCGAGGCCATCGGGCTGATCGCCGCCGAGGTGGGGTGCTCGCAGTTTGACGTGATTGACCACGCCGCCGAGTTCGCCGCGCTCGGAAACGTAAAGGGCGCGCTGGAAGCCTTTGCGGCGCTTATCCACACACTTACCGAGGAGGCCGAAACGCTCCCGCTGGACGTGTTCTACGACCGCGTGCTGGATTTGACCGGCTACCGCCAGATGTGGATCGCCAAAGGCGCGCCGGAGGCCGAGCGGCTGGAAAACCTGGACGAATTGAAATCGCAGATCATCGAATATATGCGCGAGAACGAAAGCCCCACGCTGGGCGGCTTTTTGGAAGAAGTTGCGCTGGTTGCCGACGTTGACCGCTACGACGAAAGCGCCGACGCCGTGGTGCTGATGACCGTTCACAGCGCCAAGGGGTTGGAGTTTCCGGTGGTCATCCTGCCGGGAATGGAGGAGGGCATTTTCCCCAGCCAGCAGTCCATCGACGGCGGCACCGCCGAACTGGAAGAGGAACGCCGGCTTGCCTACGTTGCACTAACGCGCGCAAAAAAAGAGCTTTACCTGTTGTGTACTTCCACGCGCCTTTTCTACGGCCGAACCTGTATGAACCCAGAGTCGCGCTTCCTCAAAGAGATCCCGAAGGAATTGATCGAGCGCCGGAGCCCCCCCAAGCGCGCGCCGGGGCAGGATGCCGGCTACCGCGTTTGGGATACCGGGTATTCCTCGCCGGCAAGGGTAAAGACCTACTACCACGACGACACCTACCGCCCGGAAAAGAGCGGAACGCCGGAAAAGAAAACGCCGGGCGTTGTGTTTGCGCCGGGCGACCGCGTCAAGCATTCCAACTTCGGCGAAGGGGAGATCCTTTCGGTCAAGCCGATGGGCGCCGATTATCTCTATGAAATTGCATTCGACCGCACGGGAACCAAAAAACTGATGGCTTCCTATGCGCGATTGACCAAACTGTAAACAGAGGAGGATTAAAAAATGAAAAACAGGATCCTTGCACTTTTGCTCTGCCTTTCCGTTCTGTTTGCCCCGCTGTTGGCAACGGCCTGCGCCGTCAAACAGGAGGTGGCGCCGGAACAGCGCAACGAGAACACCGACCAGTCGTCCGACCCCTCGGATCAGGTGCCGGTGCCGGATGGAAAAACCACCGAAGACCCCGACCCGACCGATCTGACGCCGGACGATCCCACGCCGGACGATCCCACGCCGGACGATCCCACGCCGGACGATCCCACGCCGGATGATCCCACGCCGGACGATCCCACGCCGGATGATCCCACACCGGACGATCCCACACCGGATGATCCCACGCCGGATGATCCCACGCCCGAAGACCCGGAACCGGTTGATCCGGCAATCAATGCCGAGCGGTATCAAAAAATCGGCCGCGCGGCCGAAAAAACGGCTCAAACCGTTGCCGGCGCGCAAACCGAAAGCCCATTTTTGCAGGCGTTGAGAAACGCGGCGGCAAACGGATGGATCGAACTTTCGGTTACGGAAAATCCCGCGGCCGAGGAGCCTCAACCCGACCTGTACGTCAAAATCCGGTTGCAGGAAGCGGCCGGCGCCCTGGAATTTTCTGCCGGAGAAGGGGAGGATGCGGTTGACGCCGCCGTCTGGTACGACCTTTCCAACGCCGTTGCGGTCGGGAGCCGTGCGTTGCTCGGCGGCACTTACGGCGTCAGTATGCAAACGCTGCCGTTCCTGATCCTGCAAATGGTCCCGGCCGAGGTTTGGGAAAACGAGCAACTGGGGCAAATCGTTTCCGCCATTGCCGCAATGCTCGTCAGCGGAAACGGCCTCGACCTCGGCAGCCTGATTTCCGGCGAGCCCGATGAGCCCGGTGAGCCCGGTGAGGCTGATCCCGATGAGCCCGGCGAATTTGACATTGAACCCGCACTTTCTTCCGCTTTTGAGGAGCTGGTGGCGTTTGCGCAGGAGTATTTGGAAATTGCCGAGAGCCAAGAGCAAACCACCTCGCTCGGTGCAAAAATTGCCGCTACTCGCCTGACGTTGACCTTGACGAAAAGCGATTTTTCGGATCAGCTCGATCCGCTTTACGAGCTGATCGAAAACAGCGACGATCTCAACGCGGCGCTTGAAAAAGTTTACCCGTATCTGCCGGAAGTGCTGAAATTGTTGCAAAATTCCCCGGTTGCGGGTATGATCCCGGAGCTGGACATTCCCGAAAATCCCGAAGATCTTGTAACCGTTTCCCCCGAACAGCTGACCGCGCTGTTGGATGTTATCAAAAGCCTGCTTTCCAACATCACCGGCGATTTTTCGATCTTTTTGAACGAGAATGAGGAGATCGTTCGCGTGGAGGCGGCCATCCGCATCCAGGGTATTCCGATCACCGTTGTTCTGGAACTGGGCGCAACCCCCGGCACCGAGTTTGCCCTTTCGGTTCAACTGCCGCTTTTGGGCAACCTGGTCAGCCTTTCCAACCGCAAAACGGCAACCGGCCGCAAAATCAGCTTGGAGTACAACGGGTTTGTCATTCCCAATTCGGATATTCTGCGCGCCGTTTATGAGCTGACGATCCCGGAAGCCTACGGCACCGCCGTGTTTACCCGTACGGTTATGAAAACGGGCGAAGGGTATCTCCCCGAAACCGAAACCACCCGCGCAACCATTACCTATCAAGAGAAGGACGGTTTGCAAGTCGTTTCTGATCTTACGCTCACCGTGAACGGCAAGGCCGTTCCGTTGCCCATCGTTCAAATTACCGTTTGCGAAACCGACGATCCGCTTTCCGAAATTCCGGAATATACCGATTTGTTCTGGATGACGACCGAGGAGCGCGAAGCGCTTTGGGAGCAGGCCAAGGCCAAAATTGCGGAGTTGATCCCCGCCTTGGAGCCGGAAGATGAATAAGGCGCAAAAACAGGCGCGTATGGTGCAAATTGCCGAGCGCCTGGAAGCGCGCTACCCGGAGGCGCTCTGCGCGCTGGAATGGGACGGCGAGCCTTGGAAATTGCTGGTAATGGGCCGCCTTTCGGCACAGTGTACCGACGCGCGCGTCAATCTCGTCTGCCGCGAGCTGTTTGCCAAATTTCCCACCGCAAAAGCGCTGGGTGAAGGGGAACTTGCCCAAATTGAAGAAATCGTCCGCCCCTGCGGGTTGTTCCGCGTTAAGGCGCAGAATATCAAGGACGCCTGCCGGATGCTGACCGAAGATTACGGCGGCGTTCTGCCGGACAGGATGGAGGAATTGCTCAAATTTCCCGGCGTGGGGCGCAAGGTGGCAAACCTGCTCCTCGGCGATGTTTACCATACCGGCGGCACGGTTGCCGATACGCATTGCATCCGCATTTGCGGGCGTTTCGGAATGTACCCGGAAACGCTCAAAGACCCCGTGCGCGTGGAGAAAATTATGGACGAATTTCTGCCGCCAAAAACGCGCAGCGATTTTTGCCATCGCATTGTGCAGTTCGGGCGCGATGTTTGTGCGGCGCGTGCGCCGAAGTGTGCCGAATGCGAGCTTTGCGACCTTTGCGAGCACCGGCTGAAAGCAAAATAAAAAGAAGAGGCGAGCCTTTGCGGCTCGCCTCTTCTTTTGCGCTTGGTTTATTTATACTTGCGCTTTCTTGCAGCTTCGGATTTCTTCTTGCGTTTTACGCTCGGTTTTTCGTAATGCTCTCTTTTGCGGAGTTCCGCGAGAACGCCGGAACGGGCGGTTGCACGCTTAAAGCGACGAAGAGCGCTATCCAAGGATTCGCCTTCCTTCACTCGAATTTCTGCCATTTTTCTCCCCCCCTTCACGGTGCCGAACAATTGGGATCGTCGCCTTTCTCGGCGCGATACCTTTGCAATTATACACGATTTTTCTCCGTCTGTCAAGAGCTTTTTCTCTTTTTTTGAAAAAACTGTGCAATTCTGCGGCAACGCGGCCGAAAGGCTTGACTTTTTTCTCCTTTGAGATTATAATATTTACGTAAAGCAAATCCCTTTTGGAGGAACCCTCTTGTGAAAAAAATCTATTTTTCCAAATCGGGCAATCAGTTCAAAGCCAATCTGCATTGCCACACCACCTATTCGGACGGCGTTCTCACCCCCGAGCAGGTCAAAAAAATCTATCAGGAAAAGGGCTATCAGATCGTTGCCTACACCGACCACAACGTCATGTACGACCACAGCGACCTGAACGACGAGAACTTTCTTGCCATGATCGGCTCGGAAATTGACGTTTACAAGCCGGACGGCTACCCGAAGGAAGCCTGCTTCCACATCAATTTTTACCCGCGTGTTTCGGGGCTGACCGCCATTCCGTGCTATAACCCCAAGCATATCCGCCACGGAAAACTGGTTGAGGAACTGCGCCGCACGCAGGCGCACATCGGCGGCGAGGACTTTGTCCGCACCTACGAAAATATGCCCCAGGTCATCAACGCCTATGCCGAGGCCGGCTACATTGCGCAAATCAACCACCCCGTCTGGTCGTTGCAAACGGCAAAGGATTATCTTCCCCTCAAAAACGTGACCCTTTTGGAAATTTACAACCACGGCAATTTCGTTGCCGGGTACGATGAATTTGATACCCAGCTTTGGGATGAGCTTTTGCGCGCCGGCGTGCGCTGGGTGGCAACCTCCTCGGACGATAACCACAACGAGGCCCCGCTGGATTCTCATTGGAGCGATTCGTTCGGCGGCTTTACCGTCATTCAGGCCGAGGCGCTGACGCAGGAAGCCGTGGTCAAAGCGCTGGAAGAGGGCAAATGCTACGCTTCCACCGGCCCGATGTTCCGCCATATCGAAATGGAGGACGGCAAACTGCGCGTAGAATGCTCGCCGGTCCGCAAAATTATGGTCAACACCGGCGGCCGCAGGGGCTTTTCGGCTTATCCCGCCGCAGGCGAAACCACGCTGGAAGGCGCCGAGTTTGATCTTTCCAACCTGGTGCCCGGCGTTTACGCCCGCATCACCCTGATCGATACCGAGGGCAACCGCGCCTGGTCGCAGCCCATTTTCGATTACAGAGACTAAAAACGAAGGAATATTCCGGAAAGGAGGAGCCATGGAACAAGTAAGCCAAAAGATGCTGCAAATGTTGAAAAGCGAGCTGACGGGCGAGCCGTTGCCTGCGGATTTTTCCGCGGGAATGACCGAAGAGGATTGGAACCGGCTCCTCTCTCTTTCCAAGCATCACGACGTCGCCCACCTTTTGGGCGATCTGATCGCGCGAGAGGAACTGCCGGTGCCGGAGACGCCGAAAAACGCCTTTGACGAGGTGTTTTGCGAGGCGGTTTTGCGCGCACAATTGTTCGAGGGGGAGTTGAAAACCATTGCCTCCGCCTTTCAAAAAGAGCAAATCCGTTTTTTGCCGCTCAAAGGCGCCGTCATCCGCCGCTTGTATCCCGAACCCTGGATGCGCACCAGCTGCGATATTGACGTTCTGATCCGCAAGGAGGACGTCAAACGCGCCAAAGAACTGCTGATGAAGGATTTGGGCTACCGCTTTGAAAAGCAGGCTTACCACGAGCTCTCTATGTTTTCGCCCGCCGGTGTGCATCTGGAACTGCATTTTTCCATTGAGGAGCATACCGAAACGCTGGATCGCGTTTTGAAAAAATGCTGGGAATACGCCGAGCCGGTCAAGGAAGGCTCCTGTTGTTACCGTTTCCAAACCGCGTTTCTCGTTTTCCACTCGGTCGCCCACGCCGCCTACCATTTCAAAGGGGGCGGATGCGGTGTTCGCCCGCTGATCGACCAGTTCCTTTTGGAGCAAAAAGTTCCCTATGACCGCGCGGTTTACCAAGGCCTGATCCAGGAGGCGGGGCTGACCACCTTTGAAGCAAACTTTGCCCGGCTGTGGCAGGTTTGGTTTTCGGGCGGGGAGCACGACGAGCTGACGCGCCGGATGGAAAACTACATTCTTTCGGCAGGCGTTTACGGCAGTTTGGAAAACCGCGAGGCCATCCGCATTGTCAAGCGGGGAAGGTTCGGCAATTTGCTCAACCGCATCTGGCTGCCGTACGATTTATTGATCGTCAAGTATCCAAGCCTGAAAGGCAAGCGGATTTTGCAGCCGCTGTACGAGATCCGCCGCTGGTTCACCCTGTTCAAAAAAGGCAAAATGAAAACCATCCGCAAAGAGGTTAAAACCAACCTGGGCGTTGACCCCGGACAAAAAGAACAGATCAAGTCGCTGTTGAGCGATCTGGATCTGCCCGCATAAAAAAGCCGCCCTGCCGGGCGGCTTTTTTGTGTTTAATAATTCTCGCAGTTGATCTCAAAATAGGATTGCGGATGCGCGCAGGTGGGGCAAATATCGGGGGCTTTTTCGCCAACTACGATGTGTCCGCAGTTGCGGCATTCCCAAACCTTTACGCTGCTCTTGGCAAATACCTGCGCCGTTTCAATGTTTTTGAGCAGGGCGCGGTAGCGTTCCTCGTGGTGCTTTTCAATGGCGGCAACCAGACGGAATTTTTCGGCCAGTTCGGGAAAACCCTCTGCCTCGGCGGTTTTTGCAAAGCCCTCGTACATATCGGTCCATTCATAGTTTTCGCCGTTTGCGGCGGCGGCAAGGTTTTCCGCCGTATCGCCAATGCCGTTCAATTCCTTAAACCAGAGCTTTGCGTGCTCCTTTTCGTTTTCGGCGGTCTTCAAAAAGAGGGCGGCAATTTGCTCAAAGCCTTCTTTTTTTGCTTTCGAGGCAAAATAGGTATATTTGTTGCGGGCTTGGGATTCGCCTGCAAAAGCGGCTTCCAAGTTTTTTTCGGTTTGCGTGCCTGCGTATTTGTTGCTCATTGGTTTTTCCTCCTTTTTTCGGGCAGTTTCTCCCGTGCGTTCATTTTAGCATATTTTGTATAAAAATGCAAGGAAAAACAAAAATTTTCTTGCAATCGCCGCAAATATATGATAAAATAACTTTATTAGATAAATATAAAAGGAGATCGGAATGGAAGCAAAAACCATCGTCATCACCGGCGCAAGCGACGGGATCGGTGCGGCTTCGGCGCGGCAGTTAAAGGCGCTTGGGCACCGGGTCGTCATTGTCGGCCGCTCGCCCGAAAAGACCGCGCGGGTTGCCAAAGAGCTAGAAGCACCCTATCATCTTGCCGATTACAGTCGCCTTTCGGACGTGGTGCGCCTTGCCGAGGAACTGCGGCAGTACCCGCGCATCGACGTTCTTTGCAACAATGCCGGCGGCGCGCAAAACAACCGGGTTTTAACAGAAGACGGCTTTGAGCGCACCTTTCAAATCAACCTGCTGGGCGGCTTTCTGCTCACCAATCTGCTGTTGGGAAAGCTCTGCGAAAGCGGCGCCACGGTCATTCAGACTTCCAGCATTGCCGCAAACTATTTCAGCTCCAATTTCAACATTGACGACCTGCAAAGCGCGCAAAATTACCGGGCGTTCGACGCCTACGGTTCCGCCAAGCTGGAAGACATCCTTTTCACCTGGGAGTTGCAGCGGCGGTATGGCGAGCGGGGCATTTCGGCCGTGGCGTTTGAGCCGGGGGTAGTGCGCACCAATTTCGCCTCGGAATCCACACCGTTCGTCAAGTTTATGTACCATTCGCCCCTCAAATATCTGTTTACCATTTCGCCCAAAAAGAGTGCCGAACGGCTCACCTTTCTTGCCAACGGCAAACCGGGGGTAGATTTTGTTCCCGGCGAGGTATATAGCGGCAAAAAGTTGATGAAACTAAAATTCCGGGACCCCGAAGGAACCGTTGCGAAACGGCTTTGGGATGCCTGCCTGAAAATGACCGAAAAATATCTTGAAAAAAAGGAGTAAAGCTATGTACGAGTACAAAGTGGAAGTTTACAAAATCAAAAACGCGACCGAGGAAATGAACCGCCTTGCCGCCGAGGGCTGGCGTGTGGTTGCCGTTTCGCCCAACGTGGCCTCCGGTTTCGGCGTGGTGGTCACCTTTGAGCGCAAGATCGGCGAATAATAAAAAAGGGGAAAAGCAATGAACCAAACCATTTTCAAGCGGAACGAATTGCTTGCCGCCAAGGTCATCCGCGGGCTGGAAAGCCGCAATATGAGCGGTTACTATGCCGCAAGCCGGGAGGAAGCGCTGGCAAAGGCGCTGGAACTGATCGGCAAAGGGAGCTCGGTCGCTATGGGCGGCTGTGCAACGGCGGCCGAAATCGGCCTTGTGGACGCGGTGAAAAACGGCGAGTATCATTTTATCGACCGCGCCGCCATTGCCGACCCCCGCGAGGCACTGCTTGCCTCCTACGACGCCGACGTTTTCCTTTCGGGTGCGAACGCAATGACCGAGGACGGCGTTATCATCAACATTGACGGAAACGCAAACCGCGTTTCCGCCATTGCCCAGGGGCCGAAAAAAGTGATTTTCCTGGTGGGAATGAATAAGATTTGCAACGACGTGGACGGCGCAATGAAGCGCGCCCGCAACGTTGCGGCGCCGATCAATGCCCAGCGGTTCGGTCTTTCTACGCCCTGCGCAAAAACCGGCGCCTGCGCCAACTGCAAGTCGCCCGACACCATTTGCTGTCAGTTCTTAATTACGCGCTATTCCCGCCACGCGGGGCGCATCCATGTTATTTTGATCAACGATACGCTCGGGTTCTGATTTGTAAAGAACCGCATTTTTACAGGAAGGAGGACGACCGGTGTTTGAAATAGATACCCTTTCCAAGCAGGAAAAGACCTTTTTGGAAAAGCAGGGGCTCTCTGCGGAAAAATTAGAGCTTTGCGCGCGTGCCGACCGTGACCGCGAGCAAAAACCGGCTTCGGTCCTGCTCCTTGCCACCGCGCAAACGCTTTACCTGGCGGACCCCGGAAAAGAGCTTTTGGAAAGTTATCCGCTCTCCGGGCTTTCCTATGTGCGGGTGGAAGAACAGCTTTCCACCGGCCGCCTGATCGCCGAGGGCGCGGATGGCGTCTTCCTGCTGACGGCGTTTACCAACTTTTGCAAAGACGCGATGCTCCTGTTTGTCAAGTACATCGAAGTTCTTATGAAGGGCGAACCGCTGCAAATCGACGAGCGCGATCTGCCGCAGGCGCGGCGTTGTCCCGTTTGCGGCCACCGCTATCCCGACCGGGATCGGCGGGTTTGCCCGCATTGTATGAAGCAGGGAACCGCCTTCAAGCGCTTTTCGGTTTTCCTGTTCCGCTACCGGCGCGATCTGGTATTGACCTTCCTTTCGCTCGTCGTCTTAACGGCAATGAGCATTCTGGCGCCCTACCTTTCGGCCGGATTTTTCTATGACGAGGTCATTGACGAGGGCGGCCGCTTCTACCGCGAGATCCTGCTGGTGCTGGGAATGCTGATTGCCACCAAACTGTTGCAAATGGGCGCCACCATGCTGAACAACTGGATCACCTCCAAGGTTGCGGCAAAAATGGTGTTCGATTTGAAAAAAATTATTTTCACCGCCATCGAGCGCCTTTCCATCGGTTTTTTCACGGTGCGCCAGACCGGCGGACTGATGACGCAGGTCAACGAGGATTCCAACCGTATTTACGAATTTTTCTGCGATACGCTGCCGCGCTTTTTGATTAACGCGGTGCAAATTGCGGTGCTCACGGTGCTGATGTTTATTTTACAGCCCATATTGGCGCTCATTTCCATCGGGGTCATTCTCCCTACCTTCTACCTGATCCGCCATCTGATGTTCCGCAGTATCAAAACGCTTTACGCGCGCCCCTATTCCGATTCCAAGGCGCTGAACGGTTTTCTTGCCGACGTGCTTTCGGGAATGCGGGTGGTCAAGGCCTTCGCCGGGGAAAAGGGTGAGATCGGCCGGTTCTCCATCCGCAACCGCACGTTGGCGGGGAGCGAGAAAAGGGCGCAGGTCTTCAACAGCTACGCGTGGACACTGGTGGGGCTGATCCCGCTTGCGGGCACCATGCTGGTGTGGGGCGCGGGCGGCTGGATGGTCATGTCGGGCACCGGCGGAATGACTTACGGCAAATTGCTGACCTTCATTGCCTATATGGGTATGATCTACGCGCCGCTCAACTTTTTTTCGGATATGATGACCAGGGCCGCCGATTGCAGCAACGCCTTGCAACGCCTGTTTGAAATTATGGACGCACAGCCCGAAGTGCGCGAGGCGGAACACCCGGTGGAGCTGGGCGACCACATTGAAAAAATTGAATTTGACAACGTTTGCTTTGCCTACCAAAAAGGCCGGCGGATCATCGACCACGTCAGCTTTTCCGTCCCCGAGGGCAGTATTCTCGGCATTGTGGGGCATACCGGCGCCGGGAAAAGCACCATTGCCAACCTGATGATGCGGCTTTACGACGTTGAAAGCGGCGAGATCCGCATTGGCGGGCACCCGGTGCGGGAGCTTTCGTTCAAATCGCTCTATCAGAACATTGCCATCGTTTCCCAGGAGACCTATCTGTTTATGGGAACCATTCTGGATAACATTCGCTACGCCAAGCCGGAGGCCGGTTTTGACGAGGTGGTAGAGGCGGCCAAATGTGCCGGCGCGCACGAGTTTATTATGAAAATGCCCGATGGTTACCATACCCGCATCGGCGCGGGGCACCAGGAGCTTTCGGGCGGCGAGCGCCAGCGCGTTTCCATTGCCCGCGCCGTTTTGAAAAACCCGAAGATCCTGATTTTGGATGAGGCCACCGCCGCAATGGATACCGCCACCGAGCGCAAAATTCAAGCGGCGCTTGCCGAGCTTATCAAAGGGAAAACCACCATTATGATCGCGCACCGGCTTTCCACTTTGCGCGATGCCGACCGGCTGATCGTGATCGAGCGCGGCAAAATTGCCGAGGAGGGCACGCACGCCGAACTGCTGGCAAAAGAGGAAGGCGTTTATAAAAAGCTTTACACCTTGCAGGAAGAAGCGCTCAAAAGCGCCGGCATTCTGGAAGAAGATTGATTTGGAAAGAGAGGAAACAGCAAATGGAACCTGCAATGCAAACGCCGGAGCAAGACCTGACCAAAACGCTTTGGCTCACGCCGGAGAACGCCTCTTTTTCCCGCAAAAACGGCCTGCTTTGGCTGACCTGCGGCGGGGTGGAGACCCGCGTGACTTTGCGCCGGAATTTTCCGCTGGAAGAGCTTTGGAGCTTTCTTTCGGTGCTGAACGACCGGGAAGAGGAAGTGGGAGTGATCCGCGATCTTTCGCAGTTCGGGCAAGCGGAGGCGGAGCTTTTGCGCGCCGAATTGGAGCGCCGCTACTACGCGCCGGTCATTTTGAAGATCCTTTCGCTCAAAGAGCGGTTCGGCTTTTCCTATTGGAAGGTGGAAACCGCCGAGGGAAAAATGGAGTTTACCCTGCGCGATACCTATAAAAGCCTTGTGCGGCTGGGCGGCAACCGGATCTTTGTGCTGGACGTGGACGGCAACCGGTTCGTCATTCCCGACGTGACCGCGCTGGACCGCAAGAGCTACCGGAAGATTGAGCTGTATCTGTGAGGACGGTATGAAGAGGAAAAGAAGGCCGGATCGCCGGCAACCCGAAACGCAACCGCTCTCCCCGCCGCCGCTTGCGGGCGAGGTCGCCCGCCTGGCAACCGGGCTGGATCCCGTAGAGCCGGGGCGGCTTGTCAACGGCGCGGTGGTTTGCACCGAAACCGGAATTTCGGTTTTTCGCGAAGGGGAAAAAGGAAAAGAGTTTCCGCTCTCGGTGCTTGCCGAATTGCGGGCGGAGCCCGGCGTTGGGTGCGTTTTTTTGGAATATGAACTGCAAAGCGGGGAGCGCGGTCTGCTGGCCCGCTCGGACGCGCACGCCAACGGGGAGTTTTCCGCGTTTGCAAAAAAGGTCAACGCACTGCTCCGGGGAGAGCCGGAGAAGGGCGCGGAGCCCGACCGGCACCAAAAAAAGGAACACCGCTCCTCGGTGCGCGGCGCCATCAAACATCTGTTCGTTACGGCGCGCCCGGAATGGAAATATTTTCTCATCGTTTTCTTTCTGTTTGCGCTTGCGACCGGTATTGGGGTCGGTCTGCCGTATCTCAATCGCCGGCTGACCGACGACTATATCCTGAAAGGGAATGACCGCCAGCTTCTCTACGGCCTGATCGGAATGGCGGCCGCCATTTTCGGCGTGTACGTTTTGCGCGCCCTGGTTTGGGTGGCGCGGGGCGTTCTGGTTGCCATTGCCGGCAACCGCCTGGTCGTGCGCCTGCGGGATAACGTCTTCCGCAAGATCCAGTCGCTTTCCATTTCCGGCATTTCGCAAAACACCACCGGCGAACTGATGCAGCGCGTGACCGGGGACACCAATCAGATCCGCAATTTTCTGGTCAATCAAATGCCGCCGGTTGTGGAGCACGTTTTGCTCCTGATCATTATTTCGGCCATCCTGTTCTTCTACGATTGGCGGCTGGCACTCTTCATTCTGGTTCCGGCGCCATTCGTTGTGCTTGCCGTGCGCTCTTTCTGGCGGTTTATGCGCGGGCTGTTCCAGCGCCGTCGCGAGCTCAACGCGCAGGGCAGCGCCATTCTGCACGATACTTTTTCGGGCATTCGCGTGGTCAAATCCTACGGAATGGAGAAACGGGAAGAGGAGCGTTTCGTTGCAATGGCGGCGAAAGAGCGCGACGCCCAGCTGCGGCAGGAAAAAATTTGGGCGGTGCTGATGCCCATCCTCAATTTTCTGATCGGCGCGGGCGAGTTCATCCTGCTCTATTTTGTGGGCAACCAAATGCTGGAAGGCAGTATGACGGCCGGGCAAATGGCGCAGTTTTCGGCCTATTCGGGCATGATCTACGCGCCGTTGAGTATGTTGATGCGCCTGCCCCAACAACTAATGGCGGCAAGCACCTCCATTTCCCGGGTTTACGACCTGCTCGACCAGCCCGAAGAGATTGTTGACCGCAAGGAGCCGCAAAGCCCGAGTTGGGATGGAGCCATTACCTTGGAAAATATCCGGTTCAGCTATACCGGTACCGAGGATGTTCTGCAAAACGTCAATCTGCAAATCCGGCCCGGCGAGTTCATCGGCCTGGTGGGGCGTTCGGGCGCCGGAAAAACCACGCTCATCAACCTGATTATGCGAATGTACGACGTTCAGGAGGGCAGGGTTCTGATCGACGGCGTGGACATCCGGGATATTTCGCAGGAGGAACTGCGCTCGCACATTGGCGCCGTGTTACAGGAAAACTTCCTGTTTTCGGGCAGTGTGGCGCAAAACATTGCCTATGCAAAGCCGGGCGCAAGCCGCGAGGAGATCATTCGCGCGGCCAAGCTTGCCGGTGCGCACGAGTTTATCGTTCGCCTGCCGGACGGCTACAATACCTATATTGGCGAAAAAGGACATACACTTTCGGGCGGGGAGCGCCAGCGCATTTCCATTGCGCGCGCCCTGTTGCCCGACCCGAAGATCATCATTCTGGACGAGGCGACCTCCTCGCTGGACACCGAAACCGAACGCTCCATTCAGGAGGCGCTCAAAGTCCTTTGCCGTGGCAGGACAACCATTGCCATTGCGCACCGGCTTTCCACCCTGCGCAACGCAACGCGGCTGGTGGTTTTGGACCACGAAACGATTGCCGAGCAGGGAACGCACGAGGAGCTGATGGCAAAACAGGGCATTTATTGCAACCTGGTGCTTTCCCAGCGGGAAATGTCCAAAATGACAAATTGAAAAAGGGAGCAAAATTGCTCCCTTTTTGTTATTCCTGCTCGCCGTAAACCTGAAAATACGCTTGCTTGTAGCCGCAAACGGGGCAGGTTTCGGGCGCGCGCTCCCCCTTGTGCAGGTGGCCGCAACTGCGGCATTGCCAAACCGTTTCGCCCTCCTTTTGAAAGACCTTGCCGTTTTGCATGGTTTCCAAAAGGGCGCGGTAGCATTCCTCGTGTTGTTTTTCAATTTCGCCCACCAGGCGGAACTTTTCGGCCAGGTCGGTAAAACCCTCCCGCTCGGCAACGGCGGCAAAGTTTTCGTACATCGTTTCCCATTCGTAGGCCTCGCCCTTTGCCGCGGCGGAAAGATTTTTCTCGGTGGTGGGGTTGGCGCCCAGCTCCTTGAACCACATTTCGGCGTGCTCGCGCTCGTTGTCGGCAATTTTCAAAAAGATGTCGGCAATTTGTTCATAGCCCTCGGTTTTTGCCGTATAGGAATAAAAGGTGTACTTGTTGCGCGCCTGCGATTCGGCGGCAAAGGCCGCCAAAAGGACCTGCTCGGTCTCGGTGCCCGCATAGGTGTTTGCCGGCACCGAAACGCTTTTCCCGCTCTGCCGGTAAACGTTGAATACCACGTCCTCCCCCATCGGAATTTCGGTTTTCGATTGCTGCTGTTTGGTTTCTTCCATAAAAAACGCTCTCCTTTTCGGTTTTCATCATAAGGGTAATGATGTAATTCCAAAAAGGAGAGCGCTTTTATATGTCGAGTAAGAAAATCAAAGCAGGGCGAGCAGTTCTTCCTTGGGGCAGTAGCCGATCGACGTGTTTGTCACCTCGCCGTTTTTGAATACCATCACCGTGGGAATGCTCATAATGCCGAACCGCATGGCCAGTTCGCCTTCTTCGTCCACATTCACTTTTCCAACCTTGATTTTGCCATCCAGCTCCTCGGCAATTTCGGCAACCACCGGGCCGAGCATCCGGCAGGGGCCGCACCAGGAAGCCCAAAAATCTACCAGTACCGGAATTTGAGAGCCCAGTACTTCTTCCTCAAAGTTCTCTGCCGTAATCTTGATTTCTGCCATTGTTTTTCTTCCTTTCTGTGTGAAGCTTGCAACTTTATTTTACCATATCTTTCCCAAACTGTCAAGCGGTTATGCGCGCGATTTGCGCTTTTTCAAGCCGAACAGCAGGAAAAACGCCACCATATAGGCGCCCAGCGGAATGATGACCGCGTAAAGAACCGATTGCCACCAGGCCTGCTCGTAAACGTAGAGGAAAGGGTAGGGGCCGTGCCAGATTTTTGCAACGTTCAGGGAGACCGCCACCGCCGCATATAAGAAGGTGGGGATCGTTGCAAGGAGCGCCGCGCCTTTCTGCTTTGGCGTATCCTCAAACAGCAGGAGCGAAACGAAGGAGAGAATTGGGCAAAGCAAATGCTCAAACACCTGCGCGTCGTTCAACAGCGCATAGCGGTAGCCCTCCCACCCGTAGGGCGGGCAGAGGATGAAAACGATTACAAGGAAGGTGACCGAAAGCAGGCAGGTTGCAATATAGCGCAGCACAAGCAGCCAGTCGGGCAGGGGTTCGTCTTTCTTCCGGCGCACAGCAAAAATCAAAAACAAGATGGAAACAGCCATTGCAAAGTAGTTGCTGTCCTGCGTGTAGTATTGGAACTGTCCCCAGCCGCCGTTGATGGTACTGATGATGCTGGCTACCGCTTCCAGCGCAACAATTACCGCGTTGCAAAGAATGGCGCAAAGCCGTTTTTCCCGGTTTGTCAAAAAATTCATATCCGCTCTCCCGCTTGCAAAAGTTTGTTTTTCTTTATTTTACCATAAACTGTCCGATTTTGCAAGCGGTTTTGGTCAGGGCAATTTTTGAAAGTCGGAAATCGTGTAAAAAATGTCGGTGCCGATTACCGCGCGGGGAAGGCCGTCTTTCCCGAAAACCAATCTGGTCCCGTCGGCGTAGGTCAGCGTTTGCTCGCCGTTCTGCTCTTCCACGGCGGTCAGCTCCGCGGGGGAAAGCAGCAGATCCAGCGGTGCAAGAAAACCGCTCGCGTCGGAAACGTTTTCGATTGTAAAATCCCCCTGCACAATCGCAATGCCGGCGCCCGTTTCGGTAACCGTCAGGCCGGCGAGCGCGTCGGGCGAGGTATAACGAATGGTGCGTTCGGTTTTTGAGGCGGCGATCTCGGCAGAAAAGGCCATCTCTCCGCGCGTTCCTTCAATCACCGCCGAAAAGGGGAGCGGGCATTGCCCCTTCCGGTCGGCCGCCGCCGGAGCGCAAGCCGAACATAGAAAACAACAGCAAAGGCAAACAATTAAGGCTTTTAATATGCGGCGCATAGCGGAACACCTCCCAAACGGCAATCATATTCTCATTATATGGGCGGCAAATTTGCTTTTATTCCCCAAAAACCGTTGCAAACGGCGCCGGAATATGATACAATAAAGGAGACTTGTATGAACCCTTCTTCGCGCGCATACGAAAATCTGCCCATCCCGGAATGCCCGCGCACCGTCGCCGAGATCCACCTTTCGGCACTGCGGCAAAACTACCGGGCGCTTTGCGGGCTTCTGCAAGGAAAGACCGAGCCCATCGCAGTCGTCAAAGCCGACGCCTACGGCCACGGGACGGCGGCCTGCGCAAAGGCACTCTTTGGGGAAGGGTGCCGCCGCTTTGCGGTCTCCTGCCTGGAAGAGGGCATTGCCCTGCGGAAGGCGGTGGGCAACGGCGCGCAAATTCTGATTTTGGGCTACACCGATCCCGGCGCGGCGCCTCTGCTTGCCGGATTTGATCTTTCGCAAGCCCTCCTTTCGCCCGAATACGCCCAAACTCTTTGCCGCGCGGCAAAGGCGGCGGGGCTTTGCCTGCGGGTGCAGTACGCGCTGGACACCGGAATGAACCGGATCGGCTTTCTGGCGCGAAACGAGGCCGAAACAGAAAAAACGGTTGCCCACATTTTGCGCTTTTGCAAAGAGCCTTCCTTTCGCTCCGAGGGGCTGTTCACCCATTTTGCCTGCGCCAACGATCCCCGCGACCCGCGCACCGGGTTGCAGTCGGCACGCTTTGCGGCGGTGCGGGAGCGCCTTTCCGCAAACGGCGTGCAACTGTTTTGTCACATTTGCAACAGCGCGGGGACCATCCTGCGCCCGCAGGATCATTTTGACGGCGTGCGCCTGGGCATTGCGCTTTGGGGCGTTTTGCCGACGGCGGGGGAAAATCTGTCGCTCCGGCCGGTGATGCGGCTGTGTACGCGAGTGGTGCATTTGCACCGGGTTGCCGCCGGGGATCGGATCGGTTACGGCGGCGCGTTTCGCGCGGCGCGGGATAGCAAAATTGCAACGCTTCCCGTGGGCTATGCCGACGGTTGGCTCCGCGCCTGCCGGAGCGCAACGATCACCATTCAAACAAAAAACGGCCCGGTGCGCGCGCCGCTGGTCGGCAGGATCTGTATGGATCAATGTATGGCCGACGTGACCGGGTACGAGGTTGCAATCGGCGACCGGGTGGTGCTGTTTGGGGAAACGCCGGGCGAGCTTTCCGCGTTGGCGGATCGAGCGGGCACCATTCCCTACGAACTGCTTTGTCTGATCTCTTCGCGTGTTCCGCGCGTTTTTCAGGAATAAAAAAGAAAAAAGGAGGCGCCCGATGAAGGACAACCTCACGCCCGATTTTATGTTCGGGCATTATTGGGAGATCACGCCGGAGTTTCTTGCAAAGCAAGGGATCCGCGCGCTCCTGATCGACATTGACAATACGCTGGCGCCCTACGAAATGCCCGACCCGGACGAGCGGATCCGGGCGTGGTTTTCGGCGCTTGCCCAAGCCGGCATTTCGGCCGCGCTCGTTTCCAACAACCACGCGCCGCGTGTGGAGCGTTTTAACCAGACGCTTGGGCTGATCGCGTATCCGGATAGCGGAAAACCGGGCAAAAAGAATTTGCTGCGCGCAATGAAAGCGCTGGGTGTTCGCACCGAGGAAACCGCCGTGCTGGGCGACCAGCTGCTTACCGATTGCTACGCCGGCAAACGGCTGGGCCTGCGCGCACTGATCGTGCCGCCCATCAAGGATAAAACCAATCTTTTCTTCCGTTTCAAACGGCTCCTGGAACGCAGGTACATCCGCCGGTACGCCAAAGCGCACGGCAGGGAAGACTGGATGGCGTTCTGGAAAATTAAATAAGCAATTTCCATAGATTTTTGAGGGGGCGGAGAACCTTAACAAGGTTTCCCGCCCCCCAAAAAATTGAGATTGTTTTATTTCTTTTTTGCAAGCAGGTCGCGGATCTCGGTCAGCAGAACTTCCTGATTGCGGACAGACGCTTCGTAAGAGGCCTCTTTTTCGGCGGCGGCTTTGGCGGCAACCTCGGCGGCGGCCTTTTCCTCGGCAGTTTTCCGCTCGGCTTCTTCAATCTTCTTGCGGTCGGCAATGGCTCTTGCCTTGGTGATCACGCGCAGGATCAGGAAAATGCAAAGCGCGGTGATGAGAAAGTCGAGAATGGTCTGGATCCACGAACCCCAAAGAATGGCGGATTCGGCCTGTACAACTGTTTCAACGCCTTCCACAACTTCCACTTCGGCGGGGCGCAACACCGTTTTCCAGTTGTCAAAACTGCCGGTTTTCAGCCAGAAACCAATGATGGGGTTGAGGATGTAGTTGACCAGCCCGCTCACAATCTTTCCGAACGCGCCGCCGATGATAACGCCAACGGCCATATCCAGAATGTTTCCGCGGGAAAGGAACGCCTTAAAATCGCTCCAAAACGTGCTTTTTTTCTTTTCTTTTGCCATAGTAAAATCTCCTTTCAGATTTTCGGTCGATTTTTCTGCCACCTTT
The DNA here is from genome assembly GCA_946641795.1 of uncultured Clostridia bacterium. Lineage (GTDB taxonomy): Bacteria > Bacillota > Clostridia > Oscillospirales > CAG-272 > UMGS1865. The sequence continues at coordinate 833 of CAMPBZ010000006.1, read as the reverse complement.
ATTATATCGCGCTTTTTTTCGTTTGTCAAGACTTGAAAAAAGCAAAAAATGTGCTACAATATTCTTATCAAAGCGAAAGGAGCGGCCAAATGCAAAAAGAAGCGCAAACGCTGATCCACCCTCTCCATCCGATTTTTGCGGAAAATTCAGAACTTTTGATCTTGGGGAGCTTTCCGTCGGCGCTTTCCCGCCAAAATCAATTTTATTACGGCAACCCGCAAAATCGCTTTTGGAAGGTGCTTTCCGCTGTTTTTGATTGCCCGGAACCGCAAACGAACGAAGAAAAACGCGACCTGCTCCTCTCGAACAAGGTCGCGCTTTGGGATGTCATTGCCTCCTGCCGCATTTCCGGATCGGCCGACAGTTCGATCACCGACGTTGTGCCGAACGATCTTTCGGGAATTCTTTCCCGCGCGCCGATCCGAAAGATTTTGCTCAACGGCAAAACGGCCGAACACCTGTTTTACAAGTACAATCCCAATGTCAAAATCCCCGCGGTCGTTCTGCCGTCCACCAGCCCGGCAAACGCAGCGTGGAATTTGGAGCGGCTTTGCGCGGCTTGGGAAAAGGAATTGTAATAAAACTGCGAAAATTCAAACAGGATGGGCATATCACTGCCCACCCTGTTGCTGTATTCTAAAACTTTCCCATTAAAACTTTGAGCTTTGTTCTTGTAATGATATTCTCAACGATTGCACACATCAGCAGGATGGCAACAAACCAAAGAACCGAAAACCAGGTTTGTCCGAAGACAAGGTGTTTTCCAATTCTTGTTACCAGCGTATGCGCGACCGGCATAAAAATTTGTTGGTGCCAGCCAAAATAGATCAGGC
>CAMPBZ010000005.1 GCA_946641795.1 uncultured Clostridia bacterium | reverse complement strand
GGGCAGAGACCACCGCCGATGTGGTGCGCTCCTCGCTCGCCTACGGGAACGAGGTTGCCGCGCTTTCCGGCCTTCCCCTGCGGTACACCACCGTGGAGGCCTCGCTTTACCCCGAACTGAAAGGCGAAATTCCCAATTTGTTCCCCTTGCACTTGCAAAAGAAAATTACCGATCAATAAGGAGGAAGGATCAATGAAAAAGAAACAGCGCATTGAAACCACCTGCGTACAGGGCGGCTACCACCCCGGAAACGGCGAGCCGCGCCAGGTGCCAATCATTCAAAGCACTACCTTCAAATATAATTCCAGCGCCGATATGGGCAAACTGTTCGACCTGGAAGCCAGCGGCTATTTCTACACCCGCCTGCAAAACCCCACCAACGATTACGTTGCCGCAAAAATATGCGAGCTGGAAGGCGGCACCGCCGCTATGCTGACCTCATCGGGTCAGGCGGCCAACTTTTACGCCGTTTTCAACATTGCCAACTGCGGCGACCACGTGGTTTCGCTTTCGGCCATTTACGGCGGGACTTTCAACCTGTTCTCGGTAACGATGAAGAAAATGGGAATTGATTTTACCTTCCTTTCCCCCGACTGCACCGACGAGGAGCTGGAAGCCGCCTTCCGCCCCAACACCAAAGCCGTGTTCGGCGAGACCATTGCAAACCCCGCCCTGCGCGTTTTGGATATTGAGCGCTTTGCAAAAGCCGCCCACAAGCACGGCGTGCCGCTGATCGTTGACAACACCTTTGCAACCCCGGTCAACTGCCGTCCCATCGAATGGGGCGCCGATATTGTGACCCACTCCACCACCAAGTATATGGACGGTCACGGCGCGGGCGTTGGCGGTTGCATTGTGGACAGCGGAAAATTTGACTGGACAAAATACCCCGAAAAGTTCCCCGGCCTTTGCACGCCCGACGAAAGCTACCACGGCGTTGTTTACACCGAGCGCTTCGGTCTTGGCGGCGCGTTTATCACCAAAGCTACCGCCCAGCTGATGCGCGATTTCGGCTCCATCCAATCGCCACAAAACGCATACCTGCTCAACCTGGGGCTGGAAAGTCTGCACGTCCGGATGGCGCGCCACTGCGAGAACGGTCAGGCCGTTGCCGAGTTTTTGGCGGGTGACGACCGCATCTCCTTTGTGACCTACTGCGGTCTGCCCGGCGACCGCGACCACGCGCTGGCCGAAAAATATCTGCCCAACGGCTCCTGCGGTGTGGTCAGCTTCGGCATCAAGGGCGGCAGAGCGGCGGCCGAAAAGTTTATGGGCAACCTGAAACTTGCCGCCATTGAAACCCACGTTGCCGACGCGCGCACCTGCTGCCTCCACCCGGCAAGCGCCACTCACCGCCAAATGAGCGACGCCGAGCTGGTTGCCGCCGGGGTCTCCCCGGATCTGGTTCGCTTCTCCTGCGGGCTGGAAAATAAAGAGGATCTGATCGACGACATCAAACAGGCGCTGGACGCCATTTGACCAATAGAATTGAAAGGAAAGGAAACTGCTATGTCGAAACTGACTTTCAACACCGACAACTGCAAGGGCTGCGGGCTGTGCGTAGACGCCTGCCCCAAAAAGATTTTGCGCCTTGCAACCGAAAAGATCAACAAAAAGGGACACCACCCAGCCGAGATCATCGATCAGGCCGCCTGCATTGCCTGCGCCTCGTGCGCGCTGATGTGCCCCGATGTGATTATTACCGTAGAAAAGTAAGGGGGCGATGCTATGTCTGAAAAAGTGTTGATGAAAGGCAATGAAGCCATTGCCGAAGCCGCGATCGTTGCGGGTTGCCGCCATTATTTCGGCTACCCCATTACGCCGCAAACCGAAATTGCCGCCTATATGGCAAAGAAAATGCCCAAAATCGGCGGAACCTTCCTGCAAGCCGAAAGCGAAATTGCCGCAATCAATATGGTCTACGGCGTTTCCTCCGCCGGCCTGCGCGTGATGACCTCTTCTTCCAGCCCCGGAGTTTCGCTCAAAGGCGAGGGGCTCTCCTACCTTGCCGGCGCCGATCTGCCGGCGCTCATCGTCAACGTACAGCGCGGCGGACCCGGTCTGGGCGGCATTCAGCCCAGCCAGTCCGACTACTTTCAGGCAACGCGCGGCGGCGGCCACGGCGACTACCATATGATCGTTCTTGCCCCCTCCTCGGTGCAGGAAATGGCCGAGCTGACCGTGAAAGGTTTTGAGCTTGCCGACCAGTACCGGATGACGGCAATGATCCTTGCCGACGGCACCATGGGGCAAATGATGGAGCCGGTGGCGCTGGACGACCTGAAAGTTGCTCCGATGCCCGCAAAACCCTGGGCAACCACCGGTACCGGGATGAAACGCCCGCACAACATTGTCAATTCGCTCTTCCTCAAACCCGAAGAGCTGGAAAAAACCAACTTTGAGCGTTATGAACGCTACGCAAAAATCCAGGCCACCGAGGCGCGCGCCGAGGAATACCGTATGGAGGACGCCGAAATTGCCGTTGCCGCTTTCGGCATTGCCGCCCGCGTTTCCAAAAACGCCGTGGACGAGGCGCGCAAAATGGGCATTAAGGCCGGCTTGATCCGTCCGATCACCCTTTGGCCCTTCCCGAACGAGGTCTTCCGCAAGGCCGCCGGCCACGTCAAGGCGATGATTTCGGTAGAGCTTTCGATGGGGCAGATGATCGAGGACGTTCGCCTTGCCTCGGAATGCCGCGTTCCCGTTACGCTCTGCAATCGCGCAGGCGGTATGATCCCCACGCCCGAACAGGTGCTGGAAGCCATTGTTGCCGCCGCGAAAGGAGGTTGTTGATATGATCGTATTCCAAAAGCCCAAAGCGCTGACCGACGCGCCTTTCCACTACTGCCCCGGCTGTACCCACGGCATTATCCACCGCCTGGTGGCCGAGGTGATCGACGAGCTGGGCATTGAGGGCAAAACCATTGGCATTGCCCCCGTCGGCTGCTCGGTTATGGCCTATGACTACTTCAACTGCGATATGATCGAGGCCGCCCACGGCCGCGCGCCCGCAGTTGCCACCGGCGTCAAGCGCGCCAACCCCGAAAACATCGTCTTTACCTACCAGGGCGACGGCGACCTTGCCTCCATCGGTATGGCCGAAACCGTCCACTCGGCGGCGCGGAACGAGAACATTACCGTCATCTTCATCAACAACGCCATCTACGGTATGACCGGCGGACAAATGGCGCCCACCTCGCTGCCCGGCCAGGTAACGCAGACCTCGCCCTACGGCCGCGACGTCAAAGCCTGCGGCTACCCCATCCGCGTTTGCGAAATGCTTTCCGAGCTGGAAGGCCCGGAATACCTGGAACGCGTGACGGTAAACAGCGTTGCCAACGTCCGCAAGGCGAAAAAGGCCATTAAAAAGGCCTTCCAGAACCAGATCGACGGCAAGGGCTTTTCGCTGATCGAAGTCATTTCCTCCTGCCCCACCAACTGGGGTATGACCCCGCAGGCGGCGCTGAAATGGATCGATGAAAAGATGATCCCCTACTACCCGCTCGGCGTTTACAAAGACCGCTCGGCAAAAAAGGAGGAGGAAGCAAAATGAAAACCACACAATTCCTCTTTTCCGGTTTCGGCGGCCAGGGCATTCTGTTTGCCGGTAAATTCCTGGCCTACAAAGGCCTCATCGAGGGCAAGCAGGTCAGCTGGCTCCCCTCCTACGGCCCCGAAATGCGCGGCGGCACGGCAAGTTGCAGCGTAATCGTCAGCGACGAGGCGGTGGGCTCCCCCATCGTTTCCAAGCCCGACGTGCTGATTGCAATGAACCTGCCCTCGCTCGACCGCTTTGAGGGCGCGGTCGCGCCCGGCGGCATCATCTTTGCCGACAGCACTTTGATTGAAAGAAAAGTGACCCGTACCGACGTGAAAGCAATTTATGTTCCGGCAACCAAGCTGGCAAGCGACAACGGGTTCCCCACCCTGGCAAATATGATTTTGCTTGGCAAAATTCTTTCCGAGCTGGGCGAATTTAACGACGCCGGCGTAGAAGCCGCGCTTGCAAAAGTCATTTCGGCAAAGCACGCCGATATGAAAGAGATCAACCTGAAAGCTCTGCGCTTGGGCGCCGGGCAATGAAAGGAGCATATACTATGAACATTCGCTTTGAAAAAACCACCGCACCAAAGGAAAAACCGCAGGATAACGTTCTCGGTTTCGGCAAATATTTCACCGATCATATGTTTATGATGAACTATGACCCCGAAAACGGCTGGCACGACGCGCGCATTGTTCCCTTCCAGAACATTTCCCTGCACCCCGCCTCCACCGTTTTGCACTACGGCTCCGAAATTTTTGAAGGTCTGAAAGCTTATCGCCGCGCCGACGGCGGCATTCAGCTCTTCCGCCCCATTGAAAACATCCGCCGGATGAACAACTCGGCCGAGCGCCTCTGCCTGCCGCAAATTCCCGAAGAGGACGCGCTGGAAGCGCTGACCACCTTTGTTCGCACCGAGGCCGACTGGACGCCGCACTCCGAGGGGACTTCCCTCTACCTGCGCCCCTTTATGTTCGGCAACGACGAAAGCCTGGGCGTTCACACCGTTCACCATGCCCTGTTCGTTATCATCGCCTCCCCGGTTGGCAGCTATTATGCCGAGGGCATTAACCCCGTGCGCATTATGATTGAGGACGAGGACGTTCGCGCCGTTCGCGGCGGCACCGGCTACGCCAAATGCGGCGGCAACTACGCCGCCTCCAACCGCGCCGGCGAGCGCGCCGCGCAAAAGGGCTATTCGCAGGTCCTGTGGCTGGACGGCGTAGAGCGCAAGTACATTGAGGAAGTTGGCGCCATGAACGTGATGTTCCTCATTGGCGACGAAGTGGTTACCCCCAAGCTGACCGGCTCCATTCTGCCCGGCATTACCCGCAAATCCTGCATTGAGATCCTTACAAAAGAGGGCTACAAAGTCAGCGAGCGCCTGCTCTCGGTCGAGGAGCTCTCGAACGCAATGAAGGACGGCACCCTGAAAGAGGCCTGGGGCTGCGGCACCGCCGCCGTCGTTTCTCCCATCGGCGAGCTGCTCTATAAGGATCAGAAATACATTGTCAACGGCGGAAAGATCGGCAAGCTGACCCAGCACCTGTACGATACCCTGACCGGTATTCAATGGGGCAAGACCGCCGACCCCTACGGCTGGGTCTACAAACTTTAATATACTAAAAATTTGAAAGGAGAACGTACCATGTTTCAATCCGAATATCTGAAAAAAGTTTACGCCGGTGTAGAAGCCCGCAACCCCGGCGAAAAAGAGTTTTTGCAGGCCGTTCGCGAAGTGCTGGAATCGCTCGAACCGGTCATTCTTGCCAACCCGAAGCTCCAAGAGCAGGGCGTGCTGGAACGCATTGTGGAGCCGGAGCGTCAAATCTTCTTCCGCGTTGCCTGGGTAGATGATAAGGGTCAGGTACAGGTCAACCGCGGCTACCGCGTGCAGTTCAACTCTGCCATCGGCCCCTACAAGGGCGGCATTCGTCTGCACCCCTCGGTCAACGCCTCGGTTATCAAATTCCTGGGCTTTGAGCAAATCTTCAAAAACAGCCTGACCGGCCTTCCCATCGGCGGCGGCAAGGGCGGCTCGGATTTTGACCCCAAGGGCAAATCCGACCTGGAAGTCATGCGCTTCTGCCAGAGCTTTATGACCGAGCTTGCCAAGCACATTGGCGCCGACACCGACGTTCCCGCCGGCGATATTGGCACCGGTGCGCGCGAGATTGGCTATATGTACGGCCAGTACAAGCGCCTGCGCAACGAGTTTACCGGTGTTCTGACCGGTAAGGGTCTGACCTACGGTGGCTCGCTCGCCCGCAAGGAGGCCACCGGCTTTGGCCTTTGCTACTTTGTTGACGAAATGCTTGCCTGCATGAAGAAAGAAAGCTTCAAAGGCAAAACGGTTGTGGTTTCCGGCTCCGGCAACGTTGCCATTTACGCCAACCAAAAAGCCACCGAGCTGGGCGGCAAAGTGGTTGCCATGTCCGATTCCAACGGCTACGTTTACGATCCCAACGGTATCAACCTGGATGTGGTCAAGCAGATCAAAGAGGTGGAGAGAGGCCGCATCAAGGAATACGCCGCACGTGTCAAGGGCGCCGAGTACCACGAAGGTTGCTCCGGCATTTGGACAGTGAAATGCGACATTGCCCTGCCCTGCGCTACGCAGAACGAGATCAACGAGGAAAGCGCAAAGATCCTGGTCAAAAACGGCGTCATCGCCGTTGGTGAAGGCGCGAATATGCCCTCCACCCCCGAAGCAATTGCCGTGTTCCAGAACGCAGGCGTGCTCTTTGCCCCCGCAAAGGCCGCAAACGCAGGCGGCGTTGCCACCTCGGCTTTGGAGATGAGCCAGAACTCCCAGCGCCTCTCCTGGACCTTCCAGGAAGTGGACGCAAAACTCAAAACCATTATGGTCAATATCTTCCACAACGCCTACAATGCCGCCGAAAAATACGGCATGAAGGGCAACCTGGTTGCCGGCGCAAACATTGCCGGCTTTGAAAAGGTCGCCGACGCTATGCTCGCGCAAGGAATTGCGTATTAAGCGAGACGATAGACCGCGGAGAGGGGAGGACTTTCTTGCAAGAAAGTCCTCCCCTCTCCGCACCTCTCCCTTCTCAAAGAACAACCAAAAAAGGAAACAAAAAGCGAGGTTTTCTGCCTCGCTTTTTTGTTCCCATAGCCTATGGGCTTATTTCGGATCCCAGTGAACTTTCGGTGTTGTATTGAAATTCTGCGTTCCTTGCGCTTCGATATACTTCGAGTTTCCCGTCCATTGCAGCGTGTTTTGGGGCTGTTCTTTCGTTTTATTCCCCACCGCCGCGCCGATGATTGCTCCGATAATCGCGCAGGGAATGGTTCCTCCAATAATATCGCCGATTTGCGCTCCCCACGACATTCCATTGAGCGCATTTTTTTCTAAATCACTCATTATAAGTCTCCTTTTGTCTAACAACGATTGTCAGTGCCATTCGCCGCCGTTATTGTTATTATTGCTGTTCTGCCATTCGAGAAACATAATCTGCTTTTTTTCTTCATTTAGTCTGTTTATCTTGCTTTTTGCATTGCTGTAAACGATACCGCCAACAATCAACAGCGGCCACAGCATAAAAATTGAAACAATCATCATCACGATGCCTGTTGTTTTGCTGCTCTCCGCGTTTTTGATTTCCTGCTCAATTTCTTTTAGCCTGTATTCATTTGCTGGGTTCATAATTACCACCTAGATACATTCAGATCTTCTGAAGAATGCTGAATGATCTTCCCTCCTTTTTTAAAAAATTATGAGTTTAATATGCGCTCAAATATTGCTGAATGACGCCGAATATTTTTTGCGGCAACTGCTTTTGCTGGTACATTCCGATCGCCGAGGTGATTGCCAACGGCCATAAAACAAACCAGCTGACTGCAAAAGCGGCAGCTTTATCGCCCCACTTTGCCTCGCCAATTTCTACATTGACCGCTTGCCCGCCTTGCATAACGTTCAGACGAACTGTGATTGCCTTATCCAACCCGAGAAACTGTTTGAAGCCACCGTTGCGCGCTCTCCCCTGCACAACGCAAAGGGAGCCGTTGGGGTCGGGCACCAGCACCTGCGTTTCCATATCTTCGCTTCCCGAAAGAAAATTAACAATCACCTGCGCAAGTTCCTGCGGATTTTTGTTTTGCGGGATCGAAAAAGTATAGGACTGTGCTGCCATAAATTGCCCCCAATATTGGATTTAATCCTTTGTTTTTCTCCATTATATCAGATAAAATACGATTTGTCAACAAGAATATCGTTTTTATTCTAACATATTTTGAAGGCGTATCGTTTACAATATTATCAAGGGGGTGAATGAAAAATGGAAGAATTTTTCGCCTTGCGGCTTGCAAAATTACGAACGCAAAAAGGCGTTTCGGCGCGGGATATGAGTTTATCGCTTGGGCAGAACCCCGGCTATATCAACAGCATTGAAAATGGAAAAGCACTGCCCTCTATGAGCCTGTTTTTCTATATTTGCGACTATCTCGGCGTTACCCCTTCTGCCTTTTTGGAAACAGAAAACGCCGCCCCCGCAAAGACCGCGCAGCTGATCCGAAAACTACAACAACTATCCCCCGATCGGCTGGAACACATTGAGGCGGTTGTAGATGATTTGCTGAAAAAATAAAAGAAGGACGCTTTTTGAAAGCGTCCTTCTTTTATTTTTGATTTTACCAATTATCCCCGTTGGGGAAATCGTTGTTGGTGGTGTCGGTTTTCTTGGCGGTGCCGTCCAGTTCGGCGCCGGTGGTGTAGCCGCCGTTCCCTTTTGGCGTTTCATTATCGAAATGCTTTTTCCGTGCCTTTACCCCGCGCACCACTGCAAAAATGATTGCTACCGCAACGGCCAGCAAAAACAGCGAAAAGATGATCAGCGGCATTGGCGACTCGTAGCCGAACACCGTCGCCGCATCCGCTACCACAAGCACCAGCTCAATTCCGGTTGCCGTTGTAAAGTCGGCAAGCGATTGGTCGACCATCTCCTTGTCGATCTGCAAACTGCTTTTGTTGAGCAAATGGGAGGTTCCCTCTACGTGAACGGTATCTCTGCACGACGATCTGAAAGGATTGCCGTAATAGGAAATCGTCGATGTCATTTCATCCACCACCGAGGAAAGGTTCCGCGAAAGGGTACTTTCGTAGTCGGTGGAGCTGATATAGTTTTGCATTGCCCGTTCCAGCGAGGAACGGCTCCCCCGGAATTCGTTGTAAACGACATTGGTCAGGTCGTCGCCGATCATGGCGATAAAATCGTAGTCGATATGGTTTGCATACGGGAAAAAGACAAGCAGGATCTTATCCTCGTAAGCCGCTTCGCTTTTGAAGGCCTTTTCGTACTCATCCAAAGCGTACTGCTCGGCGGTCTCCTCGGAGTAGTCCACCCGCTTCTCGCGCACGATATTCACCATACCGAGGATCAGCGAGCCAACCAGGGCTAAAATGATGATCAAAGCGATAACCGGCGCCACGAAAACGCCCGGCCCGCGCCTGTAATAATAGGTTGGTGCAAAAAACCAAAAGGTATTTAGATTGGTGCCGCCGCGGGAGCCGTGGGAGCCGCCGCTGTGAAAGCTTCCGCCGCCGCCAAAGCCGCCGTGTCCGCCTCCGCCTGATGTTGGCATAAGATCAATTCCTCGCTTTTCTGATTATTTGGTTACAAATACCGCCGACTCGATGGTGACGGGGGAAACGGGAGAGGTGGCAACGCGGTCAATCGACCCGGTTTTGCTTACCAGCTCGATCTCGGTGATCTCGTCCACCGTTTCCATGCCGCTGACCACGTAGCCGAAGGCCGCGTAACTGCCGTCCAAAGAATACTTTGCGTTGTCGCTATGCACAATGAAGAACTGGCAGGATGCGCTGTCCATCGAATAGGAGCCGCGCGCCATAGAAAGCACGCCACGAACGTGAGAAAGGTTGTTCTCCACACCGTTTGCCGAAAACTCACCTTTGATGTTGGTGCCGGAGCTACCCGTGCCGTCCCCTTTCGGGTCGCCGCCCTGGATCATAAATCCGGGATAGATGCGGTGGAAGGTCAGGCCGTTATAGAACCCGCTTCCCACAAGATTTTTGAAGTTTGCAACGGTAATGGGCGCAACGTCCGGGAACAGGCGGATATAAACATCGCCCTGCTTCTTTACGCCCGCTTTGGTGGTGTAGGAAACCGTCATCCGCACAAGGTCGGTGGCCGTATCGGTTGCCGTGTAGGTTTCCGAAAGGTCGCCTTCAATCGGGGTCAGGTCAATTTCTTCCATTTTCGGCGCGGTCGTTGCCGGCTCTGTGGTTTGCGGATCGGTGCCGTTCTTCGGACGCGTTGCAGCAACGATGATGACTACGGCGATCAGAATGACCGCCAGAACACCACCAAGGATGCCGAACAAAAGCTTGTTTTGTTTGCTCTCTTTTGCTTTTTTCTCTTTGTCAAGTTGTTCGCGCCGCTCTTTTGCCTGCTGCGCATAGCTTTTTTTGGATTGCTGTCCCATACTGTTCCCCTTTCGGTTTTTTCTGTGCTTATTGTAACAAAAAAAGAAGGATTTGTCAAGTTTTTCGGGTCATTCGGAAGATATTTTTGCGCTTTTGAAAATAGAATGAAACGGGATTTGCAAAACCGCGCGCAAAGGAGGACGAAGAATGACGAAAAAATTGGATTTTTCCTACTGGGCGGCGGTGCTCGTCTGTTTTTGCGCCCTGCTTTTTCTGCTCCGTTTTTTTGCACTGCCCCTTCTTGGCGCAATGCTCCCTTTTTTGCTTGCCGGGGTACTGGTATTGGTCATTTCTCCGCTCGCCGGGAAAATGGCGGCTCTGTTGCGCTGGAAAAAGGCGGTTTGCGCCGTGCTGCTCTTCTTCCTCTTTCTGGCACTTTCGGTCTTTTTGGGCGGGGTGGCGCTCGCGGCGCTGGTGCGCGAGGGGAAAGCATTTCTTACCGAGCGGATCGCCGGTTCCGGCACGCCGTTCCCCCTCCTTTCGGGTGCGCTTGACGCGTTGCGCCTGCCCGAAGGAGGCGAAGGGTTGCGCGCGCAAATCAAGACGGCTTTGACCGATTTTGCCGGGCGGCTGGCGGGTGAAGTTGCGGCAAAACTGCCCGGCGCGGCGGCAAACTTTGCCGCAAAGGTCCCCTCGGCCGTTTTGTTTTTGGTTGCGGCTATGTTTGCGGGCGTTTATTTTTCGGCCGGCGGCGAGCGGATGTTGGAGCGCATCTTTCATCTGTTCCCTTTGGCGCGGCAACCGGCGCTGCGCGCACGTTGGGGGCAGACAAAAACGCTCCTGCAAAAAGCGGTTCGCGCCTACCTGGTGTTGTTTTTATTGACCTTTGCGATCCTGTTTTGCGGGTTTTTACTGCTTGGCTCGCAGTATGCTCTGCTTGCGGCGCTGGCGGTGGCGCTGGTGGATCTGCTCCCCTTTTTCGGCACCGGCGCCGTGCTGATCCCCTGGGCAATTTTGGAATTGCTTTGCCAAAACCGGTTTTGGGGGTTCGGGCTGCTCATCCTTTGCCTTGCGGCAACGGTAGCGCGGCAGATCGCCGAGCCGCACCTGATTGGCAAAACGCTGGGCGTTCACCCGCTCCTCTCGCTTGCGGCGGGGTACGCCGGTTGGAAATTTGCCGGCGTTCCGGGGCTGATCCTCGGCCCCTTCCTGTTACCGGTTTTGCGGTGGGGCGTTTCGCTTTTCCGAAAATGCGAATGAAAACAGCCGCCGGGGCGCTACGCCCCGGCGGCTTTGTTGTTTGTTTTGTTATTTATATTCCAGACAAAGCATTGTCAGGTCGTCGAACTGCTCGGCCTCGTTTACAAATTCGTCCACCGAGGCGTGCACATTCTTCAACACCTGCTCCGGCGAGGCGGAAGGATCCTTGTTGAGTGCTTCAACCATCCGCTCCACGCCAAACAGCTCGGTTTGCGCGTTGGTCGCTTCGGGAACGCCGTCGGTGTAAAGGAAGAGCTTGGAACCGTGTTCCAGCGTCAGCTCGTAGTCCTTATATTTTGCGCCTTCCATTCCGCCAATAACAAACCCGTGCTTATCTTTGAGCAGTTCAAACGCGCCGTTGCCGTGTTTGACAACCGGGTATTCGTGCCCGGCATTGGAAGCGATCAGCTTGCCGGTGGAAATTTCCAAAATGCCCAGCCAAACGGTAACGAACATTTCCTCGCGGTTGTTGGCGCAAATGGCGGCGTTGGTATCGGTCAGGATTTGCGCCGGGGATTTGCCCATCATTGCGTTGTTGGCCAGAATGATTTTAGAAGCCATCATAAACAGCGCGGCGGGAACGCCTTTGCCCGAAACGTCCGCCATTACCATACAAAGGTGGTCGTCGTCGATCAGGAAAAAGTCGTAAAAGTCGCCGCCAACCTCTTTGGCCGGGTTCATGGAAGCGTAAAGATCAAATTCCGAACGCCCCGGGAAGGGAGGAAAGATGTTTGGCAGCATATCCGCTTGAATGGCGGAGGCAAGGTTCAGCTCCGATTCGATTCGCGCAACTTTGGAGTCCTTTTCGTGCTGGGAAATCACCATACTGCGCCCGCGCCGGGCAATGTTGCAGCTGATGATGGAAACGATGGAAAACATGAGCCATTTGGGGAAATAATCATAAAGGAGGGTATTGCGGATAAGCATTTCGTTGCTTGCGCCCGCATTTTGAACCGCGTCCCCCAAAAATCCGCCGGTTGCAATCATTTCGGTTCCCGCCGGCATGGTTACAATGTTGAGGTTGATCAATCCGTGCGTTGCCCCCCAAAATGCGGAAGCGGCAAAGATAACGGTTGTCAGAATGGATGTAAAAATCGTTAATTTGCGCGAGAAATAACGGCTGCTGAATACCACCGGCAACACCATCAAAATTGCCACCTTATGGGTGAGCATACTATCCAGCCGCGCAAATACGATGATCATGCCAATCAGCAACAGCGGTTTGAGCCACCACGCGTTATTTTTGACAATTTTGCAAATGACAAGCAGAATCAAAATTTCCACAATGGCCTGAATGGTGGTGGAATACATCAGCTTTCCCTTTAAGGGGAACACACCCGCAATTGTCAAAGCCAAAATCAATAGCAGAATCAATCCGCTGCAAAAAAGCATTAAAGCTCCCAGCCGATTTGCCTGCACCTCGGTTTCCTGAAACATCGGATCCGGAGTCATTTTTTTCCGGAACCGACCCCATAAAGAAGCGACCCTTTTTTTCATTTTTTCACCCGATTTTTACTCGATGGTCAGAATATCCGAAAAGCCGGTCACGTCAAAAATTTCCATAACCGTTTCGTTGACGTGGCAAACTTTCATACTGCCCTGCGCGTTCATTGCTTTTTGCGCCGAGAGCAGTACGCGAAGCCCCGCGGAAGAAATGTAATCCAGCTTTTCCAAATCCAGCACCAGGGTGGTCAAGCCCGGCAGAATTTCCTGCATGGCTTTTTCCAATTCCGGTGCGGTAACGGTATCCAGCCGCCCTTCGGGAAAAATGGTTGCGGTTCCGTTTTCAATGGTTTTGTTAATGTTCAGCATAGTGATATTCTCCTTTTTGTTTATATACAAATCAAATTGATTTTCAGGCAACATCGGTCAGGCGCAAATTTTTCACGTTCCGCAAAGCAATGGCGTTCACAATAACGGTAAACGCAACGGTAATTACCGCCGCAATCGCCCAGGCAACGAAAGAAGGACTGCGTTTTAGTTGCAAGAAGGATTGCTCCAACGTGCGTGTAATGCTGTATGCAACACCGGCGCCCGCGGCAATACCAAGCAGAATTCCCAAAACGGTGGTCAGTACCGTTTCACGCAGAATATACCCGATCACCTCTTTTACGGTGAACCCGTTGATGCGCATAATGGTCATTTCCCGCTTCTTTTGCAGAACGTACATATTGGTCAGGTTGAGCTGAACCACCCCTGCCATTACGCCTGCAATGAAAACGAACAGCAACACAACAACGTTGAGCATGGATGTAGAGGTTTCAACAATGGAACGGTTAGAATCGGAATTGGTAATGGATTCAAAGCCCTCCAACGCGCGCAAGCCGCTGTTCAGCGTATCGGCGTTTGCGCCGCCGGTACGAACGAGAAAGGCGTTTGGCTGCATGGGCTCGTTGTAAACCCGTTCGTAATATTCGCCGCTCATCATCAGCGTACGGCCGAGATAGTTTTCAAAAATGCCCGCAACGCGAACGGTTGCCGTTTTGGTGCCGCCGATAGAAAGCTCAAATTCCTGGCCGATATCCAACCCGTATATTTCGGCGATCCTGCGTTGGATCAGAACGCCCCGGTCGGTTGGAGAAATGGGGTTGCCCGTTTTCCAATCGTACAGGTGATAAAATTCATGAATTTCCCGCAGATCGCCGCAATAGACCTCGGCGAGTTGCAGCTCATTGAAATAATAGGTTGCGGATGTGGAAAGAACCTTTGTATATTCGGCCTTTTCGGCATCCAACAGATCGCTGAATTCTTTTCCTTCATCCTTTGCGATGCCCGGATCATACTGCACGCGAAAATCGTAGTTGACGATCTCGCCGTATTGTTTTTCCACCGAACCGTTGACGGAGCTTCGGAGGGTTAACCCGATTACCACCAGCGCGCAACAACCCGCAACGCTCACGATGGTAACGATGACACGTTTGAGATCGGTGCGGATATTCAAAAGGATCAGGCGGGAATACAGGGAAAGCACGCGCTTTCCGCCCTTTGCGGAGCTTTTTTTCACGCCGGGCGCTTTTGGTTGCATCAGGCGCACCGCGGGTTCGTGCAGCAGCCGATTGCAGGCAAACCATACCGCCGCGGTTGCAAGAAGAATTCCCGCAAGGATCACGATAACGGTTGTGTGAACCACGATACCGGGCTTGGTAATGTCAAATTCGTAGTATTTTCCGAATCCATTTAATAAAAACGGCGAAATGGCAAACCGAGCAACCAGAATGCCAAGTATCGTTCCAAGCAACGTTGCCAGAACGCCGAAAGAAAGATACTTTGCAAATATTTCGCGGGTGAAAAAGCCGAGCGCTTTGGTTGTTCCCACAAGGGATCGCTGCTCATCCACCATTTTACCGACCGTGGCAAAAATGACCAGCGCGCCTACCAGAATAAACAGAAGAGAAAACGTCATTCTCAAATTGGAGAAGTTGCCGCTTCCAACCACCAGCTGGGCAAAGCTTGCGTTCCCCTTTGCATTAAAGGTAAGCCAGCGGCACGGTTGCAAAGTTGCCGTTTGTTGGCGGTAGAGTTCCAACCCGGCAACGTATTGGTCGTGGCCTTCGTCCCAAGCCAGACACCCGTTGGAAAGCGCTTGATAATCGGCCGCATACGCAACGGCCTCGCTGACGAGCGTTTCCCGAACGGCCTCCATATCGTAGCTTCCGTCGGCGTTTTGGGGAGCGTCGGCATTTTGCGTGTATTCATAAACGGCAACCAACAACCGTTCCGAAAGACTTTCGGAAGCAACGATCGCGCGGAAAACATCCGCCGGCGAACGGGAAAGATCAATGCGAAGGTTATCGGTGATCCAAAGATACCTTGCCGTTTCGTGCGGATCGTCCACGTCCGCCTTGCGCTCGACCGCCCAATGAAACAGCTTTTTTTCACTGTCCTGTTTAAAAACGGTTTCCACCAGGTTGCGCAGTTTGTCGCGCACGGTTGCCTTGGCGGTTTCCAATTGGTCGAATCCGGCTTCCAGTTCTTCCTTGCCTGCCAGGATTTGTTGTTGGGCGGCGGCAATGATTTCCGAATCGCGCCTTGCCGCGTCAACAAGCGAAAGCTCTTCAACGCGATCCATCACCGCCGCGACCGATTTTTCATACTCCTTTGAAAAACGGTTGATATTTTCGGGCTTTTCAATTGTAATTACGGCTTTCATAAAGCAACCGTCCAGCTCATCGCCGTCAAATGCCTCCGGAAGGACGATCACGTAGGACGCCTCTTCCGCAATATTGTTGAGGTGATCGGGATGTTGTACAATGCCCGTAATGGAAAAATCACTTTTCGCAAGATATTTTGCTTTATTTCCATCGGAATCCAGTGCGGCGATCCGATCGCCGACGCGAAGTTGCATTTTGTTGGCAACCGCCGCTTCCACAACGCACTCGTCCGTGGTTTCGGGCAATCGGCCGGAAATGATTTCCGCCCGGCTGATCCGCCGGGTCAATGAAACGAAGTTAGCGGGGGTATTTTTTTCATCCACCGCCAGGATTGCCTTCGTTTGCCTTACCCCTTCCAGGTCGGAAACGCCCTCGGTGTTTCGCAAATCGTTCAAATCGTTTTCGGTGAGCAATCGCGTGGAAAGAACTTCGATATCCCGGAAATTCAGGCGGTTATACATATCCGACCCGTTCCGGCGCATTGCGGCAGCGGCATAATCAATGCCGAGAAAGGTGGTAACCCCCATCAGTGCGATGACGACGATGGACAAAAAGGAAACCCATTGCTTGCGGATATTCCGCAGCAGGTCTTTTCGTTGCGTTTTTTTCATAGCGGATCACCAAACCAGCTCTTCGGCGTGCACGGGGTGCATATTCTTCTTGATGCTGGCGATTTTGCCGTTGCGGACCTTCACAACGCGGTCGGCCATTTTGGCAATTTCGGGGTTGTGCGTTACCATCATGACCGTGGTGCCGTTGTTGCGCACGATCTCCTCAATCACCTTCAAAACCTCAATGCTGGTGGCGTAGTCCAGCGCCGCGGTAGGTTCGTCGGCAAGGATGAGCTTGGGATTTTTGACAATGGCGCGGGCAATGGAAACGCGCTGCTGCTGACCGCCCGACATTTGGCCGGGATAGTTGTTGGCGCGAGGTTTGAGCCCCACTTTATCCAGCGCCTCCTCGGCGGGCATAGCGTTTTCCACCAGCTCGGCAATGAATTGTACGTTTTCCAGCGCGGTCAGATTGGGCATTAAATTGTAGGATTGGAAGATAAAGCCCACGTATTTCCGGCGAAAAGCGGTCAGCTCGGCATCCGAAGGGTGGGAAAAATCCTTTCCCTCAATCAAAAGCGACCCCTCCGTAAGGAAATCCATACCGCCGATGATGTTCATCATTGTGGATTTGCCGCAGCCGGATTCGCCCAGCACCACAACGAACTCGTTTTTGTAAACTTCCAGATTGATCCCTTTGAGCACGCGCGAAACGCCCTCGCCCGAAGGGAACTCTTTAATCACGTCTTTCAGGACGGCAAGAACCTCTTTCTTCTCGCCCAGGTCCACCAAAAGTCCCTTTTCCTCAATGGTAATGGCGGCAAGCGAGGCCATCCGCTCGCAAAGTTGAAGTTCCTCTTCGTCGTAAAGGGTGTGGTCTTTCTTATTCACGATCTGCACACAACCGATCACGTCGTGCAGGTTGTTGAGCGGAACGCAGATCATTGTTTTTGTGGTCAGCCCGTTGTCGTCAAATACGGAGCCGTCAAAGCGCGGATCGTTCAGCGCGTCGGCAATGATCATGGATTTTCCGGTTTTGGTAACGATCCCCTCAATGCCCAAGCCGTTTTCCACGGTGATGTTGGAAATGTCCGCGGGTCCGATGTGAAACAGGGGGGAAAGCCGGTCGGTTTTCGTATCCAAAAACCAAATGGCGCCCGCCGCGCTGTTCAGGGTATTGACAATGATCTCCAAGCTCCCCGAAAGAGCGTCTTCCAGGTTATCCACATTCAAAAGCTGCTCCATAATCTGCCAGGTCGCTTTTGCAAATCGTTTTTCCTCCGGCATAGTGTTCTCCTTGTCGTCTTCTTTGTTTATTTACTGGGCATTGGCTTTTCCGGTGCGCGTCAGTTGAGGTACCCTGCCCTTGCTTTGACGCCGAAGCGCTTTTCCAACAGGTGCATTTGCTCGTCGGTAATGGTGTTCACGCGCGGCAGGTGTGCGATTTTCATATAGATCTCGGCTCCCTTTTCGGCGGTTTCGATCAGCCCGAAGGTTTCGTCCAGGTCTTTGCCCGCTCCGTAAATGCCATGCTGTGACCAGACAACCAGGCGCGCGGTCTTCATCTTTTCGGCCGTCGCCTCGCCAATCTCGTTGGTGCCGCAGAGCATCCAAGGCAGAACGTTGACGCCGTCCGGGAAGACGACGATGCACTCGGTGCACATCTGCCAAAGGGTGCGGGTGAACTGCTTTTCGTCAAGATCGTGCACATAGGTCATTGCCAGCAGGTTGGCCGGGTGACAGTGCATGACCACGCGGTTTTGCGGATCGACTTTCAGCCGGGCAACGTGGCTCATCATGTGCGCCGGGAACTCGCTGGTAAACTTTCCGCCATCCGAATATCCCCAGAGCAGCTCGGCGGTTTTGCCGCCGTCCGTCAGGCGCACAATGCCCAGGTTTTCCTCCGGCGCGTACTGCACGTTTTTGAAATATTTGCCCGTTCCGGTGACCAAAAAATATTTGCCTTCCAGTTCGGGGGCTTCAAACCCGGTGGGAATTTCGCGCAGGACTTTTGCGGGGTCGAGATATTCTTTGACCGTTTTTTCCTCCAACAGCACCGAAACGTTGCCGCCGTTGCGCTCGTCCCAGCCGTGGTTGTACATATTGGTAATGGTGCGGATCAGCTCCACCATTTCTTTCATTTCCAAAATGGGTTTCATCCTCTTGCCTCCAAAACGGTTTTTTCATAGCTTTCAATTTCGGCATACCATTCGCCATCCGCAGGTTTTCCGCAACGGCGGCAGTATTCGTCAAAAATCTCACCAAAGGGCAACGTTTTCAGCTCTTCCTGCAAAACCATCAGCTTGCTGAAATTGCCCTCGTCCTGCAATTGTTTCAGGCTTTCGTTCGGTTGCAAGAGCGCGAACAGCAGGGCTTTTTGCAGGTTGCGGTAGCCGGTCACCCAGGCGGAAATGCGGTTGATGGACGCGTCGAAATAGTCAAGCGCGATATGCACCCTGCCCTCGGCTCCGCCACAGCGGATAATCTCTTTGGCAATCTCCCGCGTTTCGTCGTCGAAGAGCACCACGTGGTCGCTATCCCAGCGAATGGGGCGGGTGACGTGCAGGGCGATTTCCGGGAAGAAAGCCAGGAGCGCCGGAATTTTATCCGAAACGACCTCGGTGGGGTGATAATGCCCGTTATCCATCAGCGGAATGCACTTTTTGCAGTTGGCGGCGGCATAGGAGAGCGCAAATTCGGCGCTCCCGACGGTGTAGGCCTCAACGCCGATGCCGAACACCTTGCTTTCAATGCAGGGTTTGACCTTGGAAAAATCGAATGGCTCGGAAAGGATCTCGTCAATGCTTTCCCGATAGCGCATACGCGGCCCCATGCGGTCGGCAGGAATATCCTTGAAACCGTCGCCCGTCCAGATGTTCATCACGCAAACGTCGCCCAGCTCCTCGGCAAGATAGTTGGAAATACGGATGCAGGCCTTGCCGTGCTCGATCCAGAATTTGCGCGTTTCCGCGTTGGGGGAGGAGAGCGTTAACGGGTCGCATTTGGGATGCGAGAAGAAGGTGGGGTTAAAATCGCACCCCAGGCCGCGCGCTTTGCAGAAGTCCACCCACTTTTGGAAATGCTTGGGTTCCAGTTTGTCGCGGTCCGCCCACTCGCCGTCCTCAAAGATGGCATAGGAGGCGTGCAGGTTCATTTTGGGTTTGCCCGGAATGAGCGAAAGCACCTTGTCCAGGTCCGCCATCAGTTCTTCGGGGGTTCTTGCACGTCCGGGGTAGTTGCCGGTGGTCTGAATACCGCCGGTCAAGGGCTTGGTGGGGTCGGTATCAAAGCCGCGGACGTCGTCGCCCTGCCAGCAATGCAGAGAGAGGGGAAGGTTTTTCAGCGTTTCCATTGCCGCTTCCACATCTATGCCGTAGGCGGCGTATTTCTTTTTTGCTTCCGTATAGCTCATTGGGTTGCCTCCATTTGAATTTTCAAATTTCCGATGGCCGTTGCTTCCAGTGGGAGCGCGACCACGGTTTTGCCGGTCGTTTCTTCGGTCAGGCGGTTCAAAAAGGGATTTTTCGCGCCGCCGCCGACGATATAAATTTTGTCGTAATGCTTTCCGGTGTTGTGCTGCAACTCCTGCACGGCGTTCCGGTAGGAAAGCGCCAGCGAGCGGTAGGCACAGCGGAAATAATCGCCTGCCGTTTGCGGCCGGAGCGAAAGCGCCCGGTCAAACGCGGCTTTCATACTTTGCGGAGCGAGGAAGGCGCTTGCGTTTGCGTCCACCGTTTCCTCAAACCGGCTCTGCTCGGCCAGCGCTGCAATCTCATCCCAGGAGCTTTCGGGGCAAAGTTCCTCGCGCAGGCGGTTGGGAAGCCACATTCCCATAATGTTTTTTTGGTAGCGGATGTAGCCCACGCCACCCTCGTTGGACCAGTTGGCAAGCTCGGACGCCGCATCCGTGATCGGTTTCTCACTCTTAACACCGAGCAGCGACCAGGTGCCCGAGGAGATATAGGGTGCGTCTTCCTCCATCGGGATCCCTTCCACGGCGCTGGCGGTATCGTGCGTGGCGCAAAGGACAACGCGGATCCCCTCGTATTCGCCAATCACCTCGCCCGGTTTTTGCAAGGGGTGGAACAGGTGCGCCGGCAGATCCAGCGCCGAGAAGATTGCAGGGTCGTATTCCCGGCTTTCGGCGTTCACCATCCCGCCGGTGGTGGCGTTGGTGTACTCGTGCGACTTGACGCCGCAGAGCTTGAACAGGAGGTATTCCGGGATCATCAAAAAGTCGGTAACCCCTTCCAGCCGGCCGGCAAGCTTGTCGGCATACAGCTGATAGATGGTGTTAAAGGGCTGGAACTGAATGCCCGTGTGCCGGTACAGGCGGGTAAAGGAGATTTTTTCGTGAACCAGACCGATCACCTCCTCGGTGCGGCCATCGCGGTAGGCAAAACAGGGTGAAACTTCTCGGTCGCCGCGCAGGAGGACGTAATCGCACCCCCAAGTATCAATGGCAAGCGACTGGATTTTGCCAAAGCGTTCTTTCGCCTTTGCAATGCCGGTTTTGACATGGGAGACGATTGCCTCAATCGGCCAGGTCAGGTACCCCTCGCGCTCGACCACGCCGTTGGGAAAACGGTAAACCTCCTCGGTTTTGAGCGTCCCGTTCTCTTTCCAGCCGACGATATGCCGCCCGGACGACGCGCCGATGTCGATTGCAAGATAATAATTCGGCATAGCTGTTCCTCCGCAAAAATATGGCGTGGCGGTGATCCGTTGCAGGACCCCGCCGCCGGCGCCTTACTCGCGCGCCCGAACGCAGGCTCGCGCGCATTACTAATTGATATTGTATCACATCTTTTATAAAAAAGCAAGCGGAATTGTGCAAATAAATATCTTTGAAAACCGAGCGAGAGGCGGGAGATCAGGCAGAAATCGCAAAACCTATTGAAAAAAAGAAATACCGAACGGAACGAAAAAACTTGTGCGGAAGGCTTGACAAGGCGAAAAGAATGTGCTATAATATCAAAGCGTTCGGAAAACGGAGGACTTTTTCAAGCGAAAATCCGAAGGAAAACCGACCTGCATCTGGGTGTGGCGCAGTTGGTAGCGCGCTACCTTGGGGTGGTAGAGGCCGCACG
>CAMPBZ010000004.1 GCA_946641795.1 uncultured Clostridia bacterium | reverse complement strand
CTGAAAAAAGGAACCATTGAAAAAACCGATCCCGCCGGGAATACCGATGTTTCCGGCTGGCAACCACTAACCACCGCCGCTCGCGCCGAGCTGGACGCTATTTACGAGCAAAAAGTGGCCGGCACCAAGGCCTTTGCCACGGTCCCCGCCGCCACCGGTACCACCTATTACATTTCGTCCATCCACGGGAACGACAACAACGACGGCAAGTCGCCCGCAACGGCCTGGGCTTCGCCTACCAAAGCCAACAGCAACGTCATCAAGCGCGGTGACGCCGTTCTGTTTGAGTGCGGCAGTGTGTTCCGCCGGACGGGCAGTCAAATTTACATCTACATAAAAAGCGGTGTGACCTACGCCACCTACGGCAGCGGCGAAAAGCCGATTTTCTACGGCTCCATCAACGCTTCCGGCGCCTCCAACTGGAAAAAGGTTGACGGCAAATCGAACGTTTACTATTACAAAGAAACCATTACCCAGGATAAGGACGTCGGTGCCATCATTTTCAACAACGGGGAAGCATGGGGCATCAAGGTTCAGATGACCTATAAGGGCAGACTGGACACCAATCCTGCGCCTGCCTATAAAACGCTTGCGCTGACCGACGTCAGTAACGGTTTGCAAACGGGGCTGACCGTTCCCGAATATGATTTGAGGAACGGCAAGGACCTGAAAGGCCCGGATCTTTCCTTCTACCACGACGTGCAATACGTGTACCTTTATTGTGAGGGCGGAAACCCGGGAACCCGCTTTTCCTCTATTGAAATCGCTCTGCCCGGCTATGCATTTATCGGGAGCAACGTGACCGACGTTTCCATCCTCAACCTGGATTTCCGCTATTTTGCCGACCACGTCGTCCGCCCGTCGGACTGCCGGAATTTCACCGTGAAAAACTGCTCCTTCTTCTTCGTCGGCGGCACGATCCTGCAGGATTTCGGCGGCTGGCGCAACTACTACACCCGCCTGGGTGACGCCATTGAAAACTGGGACTCTTGCGACGGAATGGTCATTGAAAACTGCTACTTCGACCAGGTTTACGATACCCCAATGACCACGCAATCCACTTCCGCGGTTGATTCCAAAAACATTACCTACCGCAACAACGTGGTTTTGAACACCTGGTACGGCGTGGAGCTTTGGACGACCGACGACGGCGTGGAGTTTTCCAACGTAGACATCAGCGGCAACTATTTCGGTAAGCTGGGCGAGGGTCTTACCACCCAGCGGCCGGATAAGATCGACCCGGGAATTTCCTATCCCATCAACGGGTTTATCGAGTTTGGCAGCAAAAACCATACCATGACAAACTGCTCCGCCACGGGCAACATTGTGGACGGAACGACCGCTTGTATGATCTACTGCCTGCAATTGCAAACGAAGGACAATGCCAACGGCTTCCTGTTTGATAACAACACCTACGTCGGCATTGCCAACACCAACTATTTCGGCCACTTTTACGACCGGTTGAAAGCAGGTACAAGGTATGCCTACACCGCCAGCGGCATTGAAACCATTCAATCACTCGGTGTAGAGGAACACGGCACCTTCTACTACGTTCGGGAAACGGCCGACGGTAACGCGGTTGACCGCGTGATCGACTCGCTGCCGCTCTACACCTACAAGGCGGCAAACGGTGTCAGCCTGCCGTTCCGCGTCTTCTTGCCGGAAGGGTATTCCGCGGGCGGCTCCTACTCGCTGGTCACCTACCTCAATATGGAGAGCGCGAGCGGGAACGATAACCTGCAAAACGTAATGGCTTCCAAAAAGCTGATTTCCAAACTGGTCGAGGAGGACAACGCCATCATCCTTGTCCCGCAGTGTCCGAGCGGCACCTGGACGGGAATTGCCGTGGACACCGGGAACTATTCCACCGCGTCGGTTGCCGAAACCGATGTGATGAAGGCGGTTGCCGCGCTCATCCGCGACGCCGCGACCGAGTTCCACGCCAACCGCAAATACGCGGTCGGAGTTGACGCGGGCGCCTATGCCGTCAGCGATCTGCTGGTGCGGCACAAAGACCTGGTTGCCGCCGGCGTAATCATTGCAGGTGCGGGCGATCCGAGCGCGAGCATCGGAAACGCGAAAGTGATGATCATTCACGCCGAGCACGACGACGAGATCCCGTACGAAAACGCCGAGGAACTTGCCGAGGCGTGGGGCGCTGAATACAAGCTGATCGACGATTTCCAGCAAATGCACGATTGCTGGGACTACGTTGCCGAAAACGAGGATATTCTCGGCTGGCTGCTTTCCAAATAATAAAATACCGGACTTTCTGGAAACGCCGCCCAGCGGCGTTTCCTTTTTTTGCTCATTCAGGTGAAAATATTTTTATATTTTTCGTATTTTGTTATAGACATTTCGCAATAGAAATGTTATAATAATTTATATATGTTTTTTTTGCCCGTAAAAACGCAGAAAGTTGGAAGGAAAATGAAAAAGATACTTGCAATTCTATTGGCTGTTTTGTTGCTTGCCGGCGCGCTTGCCGCCTGCGGCCCCACCGGCTCCGACGGCGAGCTGAAAAAAGGCACCATTGAAAAAAAGGATGCCGAGGTCGTTGACGATTCCGCATGGAAATCGTTGACCACCGCCGCCCGCAACGAGCTGGACGGGATCTATCAGCAAAAGCTGGCGGCAACGCAGGCCTTTGCCGCGGTTCCCACTGCCACCGGCACCACCTACTACATCTCCTCGCTCCACGGCAACGACAACAACAACGGCAAGTCGGCCGCAACGGCATGGAAAAGCCCCAAAAAGGCAAACGCGGCAAAGAGCGGCGACGTGGTCCTGTTTGAGTGCGGCAGCGAGTTCCGCCGGGGCAACGAGCTCTTTTTCACTTTGCAGAGCGGTGTGACCTACGCCACCTACGGCAGCGGCGCAAAGCCGATCTTCTACGGCTCCATCGACGCTTCCAACCCCAACAAGTGGGAAAAGGTGAGCGGAAAAACCAACCTGTACAAATTCAAGGATAAGATCATGCTCGATAACGAGAGCGACATCGGTTCCATCGTGTTCAACGGCGGCCAGGCCTGGGGCATTAAAATTCAACGCACCTACACCAACACAAAAGCGGAGGGCGTTTACAGCGACAAAACGCTGGAACTGAAAAACGTCAGCAACGGTCTGCGCACCTATGATAAAATCGAGAGCTACACGCTGAAAAACGGCACCGACCTGAAAACCTACGATCTTTCCTTCTACCACGATACGCAGTACGTGTACCTTTACTGCGAGGGCGGCAACCCGGCAACCCGCTTTTCCTCGGTTGAGCTCGCCCAGCACAAATTCGCGTTTAACGGCGACGGTGTTTCCAACGTGACCGTTCTCAACCTGGATTTCCGCAACTTCGGCGACCACGCGGCCCACGTGTTCAATTGCGTAAACTTTACCATTAAGAATTGCTCGTTCATTTTCATCGGCGGCACCGTAGATATGAGCTACGGCAACTGGCGCAAATACGATACCCGCCTGGGCAACGCCGTTGAAAACTGGAACTCCTGCGATGGAATGGTGGTTGAAAACTGCTTCTTCGATCAGGTTTACGATACCGCCATGACCACCCAGTCCAACAGCGACGTTTCCAGCAAAAACGTTACCTACCGCAACAATGTGGTGCAAAACGTCTGGTTTGGCGTAGAGCTTTGGACTACGAGCGACGTGGAGTTTTCCGGCGTTGATGTGAGCGGCAACTATTTTACCAAAATCGGCGAGGGCTTTACCACCCAGCGCCCCGATAAAGTGGACCCCGGCACCACCTATTCGGTCAACGCGTTCATCAAGTTCAGCGGCGGCCCCTACGAAATGCACAATTCCTGCTCGGTTACCGACAACATCATCGACGGTACCAACGGCAAAATGCTCTTCTGCAATTACCCCAAAACCAACACCTCCGAGGACGGTGTAGTCTTTGACCGCAACACCTACGTCGGCACCACGGGCGTGGATTTTGCCCGCCTGTTCGGAAAGACCACCGGCACCACCTACCGTTATTCCGAGGGCGACATTGCCAAAGTCCACGCACTTGGGATAGAGACGGGCAGTACCTTCTACCACACCGCCGCTTCCGGTCAGGGCGCCGATTATGACGCCGCAGTCGACGCTATGCCGCTCTACACCTACAAAGCGGCAAACGGCGTCAGCCTGCCGTTCCGCGTCTTCTTGCCGGAAGGGTATTCCGCGGGCGGCTCCTACTCGCTGGTCACCTACCTCAATATGGAGAGCGCGAGCGGGAACGATAACCTGCAAAACGTAATGGCTTCCAAAAAGCTGATTTCCAAACTGGTCGAGGAGGACAACGCCATCATCCTTGTCCCGCAGTGTCCGAGCGGCACCTGGACGGGAATTGCCGTGGACACCGGGAACTATTCCACCGCGTCGGTTGCCGAAACCGATGTGATGAAGGCGGTTGCCGCGCTCATCCGCGACGCCGCGACCGAGTTCCACGCCAACCGCAAATACGCGGTCGGAGTTGACGCGGGCGCCTATGCCGTCAGCGATCTGCTGGTGCGGCACAAAGACCTGGTTGCCGCCGGCGTAATCATTGCAGGTGCGGGCGATCCGAGCGCGAGCATCGGAAACGCGAAAGTGATGATCATTCACGCCGAGCACGACGACGAGATCCCGTACGAAAACGCCGAGGCGCTTGCCGAGGCGTGGGGCGCCGAATACAAACTGATCGACGATTTCCAGCAAATGCACGATTGCTGGGATTATGTTGCCGAGCACGAGGATATTCTCGGCTGGCTGCTGACCAAATAACAAACAAAGGAGAAACGAAAAATGAAAAAACTCATTGCTCTTATCCTTGCGCTGTTGATGGCAACGGCACTGTTTGCCTGCACCAAGCAGAAACAAGAGGAAGAACCCGATCCCCAGCAAGATGAAGAATATGACGAGGGATGGTCCATTGTTGTTTAATATTTTGACACCCAAAAATAAAAAAAATGCAAAACGCGTCGGCTTTTTCCGGGGCGTTTTGCCTGCGTTTATAAAAAAATCAACAGGAGAAAACCAAAAATGAACTTATTTGAAGAGGTCAGACACATCCGGGAAATGGTTCAAACCGGTAAGAAGAACGCCATTGCCGAACCGCACTACTTTTTGGAGGACGAGTCGGTACTGGCTTATCCGCGCACCAAGGGCGATACGCGCCAGCCGTACGTAATGGACGGGCGCCTGCTTTGGGCTTACGCCTGCGGATATTTGCGCGAGCTGGACGGTCAATTCACCATCTTCCCGGAGGCAAAAGAGGGAGAGGAACCCACCATTGCCATTTTTGCCAACGTGGAGGGCAAGCTCGTTTCGCTTTTGGGAATGCCCATTCTGGAAAACGAAAGCGTTTCCAACCGCTATACCGTTTTCAACGAGCATTCGGTGTTCTATTTTACCGAGTTGGAGCATATTTCCTTTGCCGTTCGCGTTTTCCTGGCCGACAACAAGGATCTTATCCTTTCGGTTGCCGCTCTGCCGGAGCGTGGCGCGCCCGAGCAAATTACGATCTCTTCCTATTTCAACCCCTATCTGCGCAACGATAACAGCAACCATACCCTTTGGTTCCGCTATTTCAAAGAGGCGCGCGTAACCGATCAAAACACCATCCTCTTTGACGTTTCCGAGGGCAACCGGCGCGATTGCAACATTTTCCACAAGGGCATCCGCCAGTTCGCCATCCAGGGCGCAGAAGTTCTTTACCGCGAGCAAACCACGGCGCGCTCCCAGTTTGCCGGCGGCATCAACTGCACGCTCAACAACGCCCGCGTGGCGCGCGATTGCAAAATTGAAAACCCCATTCATTGCAAGGCGTTTGACGATTTTGCCATTGCCGGTGATGTTACCACAATCAAACTTTCGGGCCCGGCGCGGCTGGAATACCGCTTTGCCACCTCGCACGAGAGCGTTGCCTTTTCCGGGGACTATACCGATGAACTTTACGCCCGCATCGACCACCCGATGAAGAGCGACCTGCACTACGAGGTCGAGCGCGTTTCGAGCGTGCCATTCTCGGCCAGAGTGCTTTCCGAGTTTTTGCGCAAGGTGCAGTACCAAAGCAACATTTGCGCGCTGGGCAAAGACCTTGGCGGCGGCGGACATATCGGCTACCGCGATGTTGCCCAGCATTTGGAGCAATCGCTTATCTGGAACGCCGAGGATACGCGCAAAAAGATCGAGGTCGTCTTCTCGCATATGTTCCCGAACGGCCGCGCGCCCCGCACTTTCTCCATCCCTACGCCCGGTCTGGTTTCCAGAATGGATCTTTCCGATTACATCGATATGGGCATTTGGATGATCAACTGTATGGACTACTACCTCCGCTACACCGGTGATTTTGACTTTTTGAACACCGAGCTCGGCTACTACGAACTGGTGGACGAGGACGCGGGGATCGTTCGCCCCTCCAAAATCCGGGATAGTCTGCTCTCGCACCTGATCCGCTCGGCCGACTGGCTGGTGGAAAACATTGTGCCCGAAACCGGCTGCCTGCGGATGCGCTATGCCGACTGGAACGACGCCATTGACACCATCGGCAAGCCGCTTGACCCCGGCAAACGCTTCGGCGACGGCGTTTCGGTTATGGCAACGCTGCAAGCCTACGATAACTTTACCATGATGAACCGCATCCTCAAAAAGGTTGGCGGTTACGAGGAAAAGATCGCTTCCTACGAAAAAGCGCAGGCAACCATCAAAGAGGGCTTCTTCAAAAACGCCATTCAGGAAAAGGACGGCGAGCGCCGCGTACTGCACGGCTGGGGCGATAAAATGTCCTTCTTTGTGGGCAGCTTCCACGATGTGGACGGCAAATCCCGCGTCTCCTCCACCTCCGTTTCCGCGTTTGCAAACTCCGGGCTGTATGATCAGTCCTACGAAAAAGATATTATCAAAGCCTGCGAGCGGCTGGACGACAAATATGGTCTGCGCACCTTTGACGTCCCGTTCGATCCCGACTCCGCCGGCACCGTCGGCCGTATCGGCAAACTGCCGGCCGGCACCGCCGAAAACGCCGCAACCTACATTCACGCCGCTATGTTCCTCACCCACGCGCTCTACCACATCGGGCTGGAAGAAATGGCAAACGAGCAAATCAAAAAGCTGCTGCCCATCTCCTACAAGTGGGTGGACAAAACGCCCTACATTATGCAAAACGCCTACTGCTACAACCCGCGCATCAACGTTGACGGCACCGCGCTGAACGACTGGTTTACCGGCAGCGGCGCGCTGGTGATGAAGATCTTTATCACCGACCTGTTCGGCATTCAGCCGCAGGACGACGAGCTGATCCTTGCCCCGGCAGAGCGCTCCTTCCTGGAAAAGTTCCGGGTAGAGCTTCCCGTGCACGGCAAGAAGGTGCGCATCTTTGCCGAAAAGACCGGCAAGAAGAGCTTTGTTGTCAACGGCAAGGAGCGGGGAACCAACCGCGTTTCCTACGCCGACCTGAAAGACGACAACGAGATCAGAATGACCTGGTAAAACCAACCTGCAAAAACGACCTGCGGAGCTTTTTCCGCAGATCGTTTTTGACGATTAGAAAAAAATACGGCAAGCCGGGTCGCCCCGCTTGACCTTTTTGAAGGAGAATGAATATGAGAGTAGGAACCGCCGATCTGTTGTTCAAGGAACTTTCCAATGATGTTGACGAATGCTATAAAACCGCCGCCGAGCTGGGCTTTAACGCCATCGACCTCGGCTGTCACGAGTGGTCCGTCCGCCAAATTTTCAAGGGCGAAATGTTCGGGCATTTTGACAAATCGCTGGAAGAGTTGCGCGCGTACTATCAGCCCAGCATTGACGCCGCGGCAAAATACGGCATCACCTTCCACCAAATGCACGCGCCGTTTCCCACCGAAATGAACGGCAAGCCGGAAATGAACGCCTATATCCATATGACCTTTGAAAAATGCGTGCACATCTGCAAAATGGTGGGCGCAAAGTATATTGCCGTTCACGGCGTGGATATTGGCCCGCACAGCACGAACGAGCAGGATTTTGAGCACAATTTCAAGGTATTTGCCTCTTATATTCCGGTATTGAAGGAAGAGGGCGTTATGATGTGCATTGAAAACACCTATTCCGATTTTCAGGGGCGCGATAACTGCTTCTGCTGTTCCAATGCCGAATTTCTGGTCAGGCTGGTGGAGGCGCTGAACCGCGAGGCCGGGGAGGAGTGCTTTGGCACCTGCTACGATGTCGGGCACGCAAACATCACCGGAAAAGACCAGTTCCAGGAGATCCTTGCCCACGGCAAGCACCTTAAAATCCTGCACCTGCACGATACCGACGGCATTGTGGATACCCACCTCATCCCCTATACCGCCCGCTATCTGGACCGGCAGGGCACCGACTGGGAGGGCGTTTTCAAAGCGCTTGCCATTCTTGACTTTGAAGGCTCCCTCAATTTTGAAAGCGACGGCGGCGTACACGGTTTTCCGGAAGAGCTCCGCAGGGACGCTTTGCGCCTGAACGCGGCGGTGGGCTGGTATTTTGCCAAACGAATTGAAGCATACAAAAAAGAGTACCACAAGGCTTAACAAAGAGGAATACAACAATGAAAAATATCATTTTCGGTTTGGACGGCGTTCTGGCCGACACCCTGCCGTTCTGCGTGCAAACGCTCCGGGCAATTCTGGATGAAAATGCGGTCAGCTATGATCCGAGGGAAATTGAACACGCGCTGGTCGCGCTGGATCGTCCCGGGCAGATCGCGCTCCTGGCCGATCAATTCGGAGTTCGCACGGACGTGAACGCGGTCAACGCGCGCTGCAACGCCGCCTATTGCGAGACCGCCGGCACCAAGGACTCGGTGGCCGATACGCTCCCGGAGCTGAAAAAGGCCGACTGCGCCGTGTATGTGGTGTCGGCAACGCCGCGCCCCGCGGCAGAAGCCTGCCTGAAACGCCTTGGCTTTTCCGGCTTTTTGAACGGCGTTTGGTCGTATGAGGACTTCGGCGCCGAAAAAGCCGATGCCGGGCTGTTCCGCGCGGTTGCCGAAAAGCTGGGCGCGCCGGCCGGAGAGTGCATTTTTGCCGACGCCTGCGTTGCCACCCTGCAAGCCGCAAAAAGCGCCGGAATGAAAGTCATCGGCGTTTACGACGGCTGTACCGCCACCTGGAACGGCGCGATCAAAGCCTTTGCCGACGACTATATCTACCGCCTGAAAGAGATTTTGCAAATTGTGGGCGGTCAGGAGTTCCAAACCGTAAACGAGTACATCGAGTTCAACTGGGATAACGTGATCCGCGAATGCCCGGAGGACGGCGATCAGATCATCGGCATTCCGTATCCTTTCACCGTTCCCGCGGTTGGAAAATTTGAAACGCTTTACTACTGGGACACCTATTTTACCAATGTCGGCCTGATGCTTTGCGGCCGGGAGGCGTTGGCCAAAAACAACACCGACAATATGCTCTACCTGGTGGAAAAGCTCGGCTTTATGCCCAACAGCACCGGCACCTACCACCTGGACCATTCCCAGCCCCCGTTCCTTTCCGTTATGGTGCGGGAGACCTACGAATATTATAAGGATAAAACTTGGCTTGCGGGCGCCTACAAAACGCTTTGCAAGGAGTACGAATTCTGGATGACGCAACGCTCCACCCCCATCGGGCTGAACCGGTACGACACCAACCTGACCGACCGGGAATACCTTGCCACGCGCGCCCCGGACTACGAGGAGCGCGTACACTTGAAGATCCCCGGTGACCGCGCGCAGATCGGCCGCCACTACCTGGGCGTTTGCGAAAGCGGACACGATTGCACCTCCCGGTTTCAATTTGACATTTACGATTACGCGCCCGTTTGCCTGAACTCCCTGCTTTACGGAATGGAGCTCAATATGGCGTATTTTGCAAACGAGCTGGGCAAACCGCAGGAAGAGGCCGAGCTCTGGATCAGCCGTGCCGCGGCAAGAAAAGAAAGAATGGAAACCTATCTGCTGGACGAAAACGGGTGTTTCCGCGATTACAACTACGTCACCGGAAAATTGAGCAACGATTTCCCCTGCGATTCGGTGCTTCCGTTGTTCGTCGGCCTGGCGGAGCAGAAGAACGCCGAGGCCTTCCTTGCGCAGTTTGACAAGCTGGAAGCCGAATACGGCGTTCTTGCAAACGCAAAAAACAATTTTGCCGGGAGCTACCAGTGGGGCTATCCCAACGGCTGGGCACCCCAGCAAATGATGGTGATTGCCGCGTTCGACCGCTACGGCTTCAAAACAGAGGCCGCCCGAATTGCAAAGAAGTATATTCTTTTGATCGACCGCGTGTTTGAAGCGACCCACAAGCTTTGGGAAAAGTACAACGTGGTGGAAGGGAACTGCGATGTAGAGGATGAATGCCACGGCGGTATGCCGCCGATGATGGGCTGGACGGCCGGCATTTATCTTTACGCGCAGGAGTACCTGCGGCGGGAAGGGAACCAATAATTCCCCGGCCGCAACTGGTGTAACAATGAACTTATAAAAAAGAAGGATGAAAAAATGGAACCGCTTGTTTTGAATTCGGCAGTGGATTGGGTCATGTTTTTCCTGGTATGCGTTGGTATCGTTTCCTTTGCCGTTTCGGGAACGATCATTGCCATCCAGAAAAAGACCGACCTGATCGGAGCGATCATTTTTGCTTTTACCACCGCATTCGGCGGAGGTTTGATCCGTGATATCATCATCGGCAGGAACCCGCCCGCGCTGTTTTCCACCGTGGAATACGCCATTTACGCGGCCATTTGCCTGGTCGTTTCGCTCTCGTTGTTTTTGGTTTCTTTCATCGGCAAAACGGCAACCGTCCTCACCGGGCAAATCCACAACTGGCTCCTGGAAGGCTCGGATTCGCTTGGCCTTGCCCTGTTCTGCGTTCTCGGGGTGGACTCGGCGGCAACCTTCTGCGCCGCAAACGGTGTTTCCACCAACCCCGGGCTGTTGATCTTTTGCGGGTGCATCACCGGCATTGGCGGCGGCATTCTGCGCGATATGTTCTCCGCGCAAATCCCGCTGATCTTCCGGAAGCACGTGTATCTCATTCCCGCCCTGCTCGGCACCGGCTGTTACGTGCTCCTGCTGCCGCATCTCCCCCGACTTGCCGTTGTTCTGATCTCCGTTTCCATCATTCTGACCCTGCGCATCCTGGCAATGCGGTTCCATTGGAACTGGCCAACGCCGCTGGACGCGAAAAAAGAAGAGAAGTAATTTTTCGGTTGCCGTTGCAAAATTTGTAGAAAAAAGGAGGAAGCCGTATGGAACAAACCCGAAGCCTTACCCGGCAGAAGTGGCTCTGCCCGCGCAACTTCCTTTTGCTGGAAGGGGCGATCTTCGCCATTTTTCTGGTCAGCGATCTGACTGGGCGCACATTGCTCTTTTCCTCGGCTGCCTGGAAATTCTTTGTCATCGTGGCGGCGTTTGCCTACGTGGCGCTGGATTTTGTCTTTGCCAAAGGGGAGGGGAAACTTGCCGACCGGCGGCTCTTTCTGCTCCTTGCCATGGCCTTTACGCTGGTGAGCGACGTGCAGCTTTTGGACCTGGTGCAAAACTACACGTTCGGGGTGGTCACCTTTTTTGCGGCGCAAATTTTTCACGCGTTGGAGATCCCGCGCGGCAAAAAACGGGCGATCGTCAGTTTTTCTCTGCGTTTCGGCAGTACGCTGGTCACATTGGCGGTGCTGGCAATCTTTCATCAGCTTGCCCCGCTTTACATTGCCGTGGCCTTTTACGGCCCGCAGCTTTTGGGCAACCTGGCCGAGCATTTGTGGGGCGCCTTCCGGTATTCCGAGCGGGAAGAGCGGCTCCGCAGCGGTATGCTTGCGGTGGCCTTTGCGCTCTTCTTCGCCTGTGACGCGTGCGTGGGTCTTTCCTACCTGGGCGTTGCCGGCGCCGGCCCGCTGATTTGGATCTTTTACGCCCCCTCGCAAGCTCTCATCGCCGTTTCCTGCGGCAAATGGACTGCTGATTAAGATTGATTGCCCGCCTTTCGGCGGGCGAATTTTTTGTCGGGTTGCAAAGCTTCAATCTTGCAAAGCCGTCGCAAATATGCTATAATAAAATCAATTTCAAACGGAAGGGGGAGTTTCGTATGCAGGAGATCCGCATTGTACCGGCCCGGCCGGAGGATGCCGCGGCGATTTTGAACTATTCCAAACTGGTTGGCGCAGAGACGGAAAACCTGACCTTCGGCGAAGGCGGGATCCCGCTGACGGTGGAACAGGAGCAGGAATTTCTTGCCTCCACCGCCGCCTCGCAAACCGACCGCCTTTGGATTGCAAAAATGGGCGACGAGATCGTCGGTCTGGCAAATTACGGCGTCATTCCCCGCAAACGGATGGCGCACCGCGGTCAGTTGGGCATTTCCGTCCGCAAGCCCTTTTGGGGCAAGGGTATCGGCTCCCGGCTGATGCAAACCATCCTCAATTTTGCGGCGGTGGTCGCGCGTTCCGAAATCGTCTCGCTGGAAGTCCGTAGCGATAACGACCGCGCCATTGCTCTTTACCGCAAATTCGGATTTGAGAAAATTGGTACCTTCAAGGGCTATTTCAAAATCGACGGCAAACTTGTGGATTTTGATATAATGGAAAAGCAGTTGCGCGTGGTGCTGGAAACCGAGCGGCTGATCCTGCGCCCGTGGGCGGAAGAAGACGCCGCGGAGTGCTACCGCTATGCCAAGGACCCCGACATCGGCCCTGCGGCGGGCTGGCCGGTGCATACAAGCGTGGAAAACAGCCGCGAGATCATCCGCAACGTACTCTCCAAGCCGGAGACCTACGCCATCGTCCTCAAAGAGACCGGCCTGCCGGTGGGCAGCATCGGCCTGCACCGCAACGATCTTGCCACGGGAGACGACGAAGCCGAGCTCGGCTACTGGCTGGGCAAGCCCTATTGGGGGCGTGGGATCGTGCCGGAGGCGGCGCGCGAACTGTTGCGCCACGCCTTTGAGGATCGGAACCTGGCGCGCGTTTGGTGCGGCTATTACGACGGCAACGAAAAATCGCGCCGCGTGCAGGAAAAGCTCGGCTTTTCCTACCAATGGGCCAGCGAGAACGTTCCCGTCCCGCAGCTGGGCGAGGTGCGCAAAGGCCACGTCAACTGTATGACCCGGGAAGAATGGGAAACCCTGCGGTTGAAAGGAAAATAAGGCTTGCGAGCGCTCCCAACCTCTGGCAAAGACCGCTTCGCCGTTTTTCAAGAAAATGCGGCAAGAGCCGACTTGACAGCCGCCCTTGAAAATGGTATAATCAAAGCGGATGATGAAAAAACTGTCCGCAAAAACGAAAAGGAGAAGAACAATGGGAAAATTACAGGAGATTTACGATTTTTGCAAAGAAAAATACAATGATTGTTTTGCAGTGGTAAATGGGATGGCGTGTGCCGTTTCGGAATTGCTTGCAAAAAAAGGCGAAAGTTATGACCCCAAAAACGTGACGGTGAAGTTCGATCTGCTTTTGCAGTATTCTCTTTTGCAGGTTGCCGTTGCGGACAACGATTTTGACCGCAACGAGCTGATCTTCATTCGCGATATTACCAACCAGGGCGACCTTGTGGATTACCTGAACGCCGCCTTTGGCGAAAATTTCAAATGGGAAGATTATTTCCAGAGCGACGTTCAAAAACTGCAACAGTTGCTGGCGCTGCTCAACGATCAGATGATCCAGCTCAGCCGCGAGTTCGTTACGCTCTTCGCCTTCTGCGACAGTATGCTGCAAAAGGATCACACTGCCGAGCTGGAACAAAAGGTTGCCGAAATCATCGTCGGCCTTTGCACCATGGACAACAACGTTACCGAGCAGGAGATGAACACCGAAATTCTGTTCTTCAAGGTGATCGGGGCTATTAAGGCGGAAAAAGAAAAGAACGCTTGATTTTTCGGGAGGACCAACTATGCAACCCAAAACGATCGATTGGAAAGAGACCGGCAGCCGCTTGGAAACGCTCCGGCACGGAAACTTGAACCTTCGTCGCAACGTTTGCAAACAGCTCCGCTATCATTTGGGCAACTGCGCCGGCGATTGCAAAAACTGCACCAGCGAAATGGATAACAGCATCAGCCGCAACGAGCTCAGCCAGGTGTTTCTGGTCAGCGAAAATACCATTACCAACTGGGAGCGGGGCACCACGCCGGTGGGCGTAGAGGACCTGTTGTTCTACTGCGAGTTGACCGGGCTTTCCATTGAGGAGCTTTTGGTATTCCAGAGCTGACGCGCCATTTTTCGGCAAAAATGCGGTAATCTTGTAAAAAATACAGGATTGCCGTATTTTTTTGTGGAATTTTTGTTTGCATTTTCTTTCCTTTTATGGTAAAATGATACCGGAAAGAAAAAAGAAACCCCGAAAAAAGAAGTATCAGGATAGACAGGAGAGAAAAAATGAAAAAAATCGTTCTTCTTTGCATTGCGGTTTTGCTGTGCTTCGGGATGATCGCCTGCGGCGGCAACAAGCAACCGGCAACCCCCTCCGAAACCTTGAATTCGCAGCCCGTGCTGGGCGAAAAAGCCTTTCGTGCCGAGCCCAAAGAGCAGTTGGAACTTTCCAATTCCATCAATCTGAACGGCAAATACTATATTTGGATGTTCGATTTGGGAATGGTTTACGGAACGCCTGTTCTGGCCTCCGAGGCGCACCTGTTCAGATACAACTATGAGGTGGAGTTCTCCTTTGAAAAGGTGACTTCCACATCCCTGCAAAACAGCCTTTCTACGGCGCACCAAACGGTGGATACCCATTCCTACACCGGCGGCTTTGCCGTCAACTCGGCAAAGGAGTTCTCGTTTGAGGAGTCGGCTTCCGGCTCGGTGTCCGGCGGCATCGAGGGCGTTGCTTCGGCGCAGGCGACCATGGGCATCAGCGCAAAGCAGAGCTTTTCGTTTGGCGAAAGCGAGGATTACCACTGGACCGATAGTTGGAGCGATACCGTTTCCAATTCCCAGTCGGCTACCGAAAGCTATATGGAACAATTTAGCGAAAGAACCACCACTCGCATCCAGTTCAGCGAGGAGCAGGGATATAAAAAAGGATACTTCTACCGCGTTGCCTACTACGATGCCGTCCGCACCTACGGCGTTCTGATCTACGACGTTGTCAACGGCAGTTACAGCTACGCGTTCTCCGAATTTATCATTCCCAACCAGCGGATCTTCGTCATTGAGGAGTCCGAGACCGGCACATTCGGTTATCAAATTGAAAAACAACTCCAATTTGATCTGGATACGGCGGTAGCCATTGCACAGGAAAACACCCCGGCCCTGTACCAGAACCCCGAAGAGGAAACGACCCAGCACCCCACCTATTCCAACGTTTCCTACGCGCCCTTTACCAAAAAGCTGATCCTGGACTTTACCGAATACCAGGAAAGCGGCGCGATCACCGGGTTCCGCTATGATCCCGAATACTATCAGGACGGTGTTCTCACCCTGAACACCAAGCTGGATGGCTGGGAGATCGAGCAGATGGAAATCAAGGGTCTGTACCACCTGGAAAACCCCAGAAACGGGAGCACTTTTGAAAATCCCATTCAAAATTTCAGCATCCGGTTTTCCAACCTCTGGGCCGGCAAAACGGCTACGCTGATTTTGAACCACTTCTCCTTCACCGCCTGTGAAGATACCTCGGCAATCGTTTCCCCCGCAGACCTGCTCGTGATTGCGACCGGGGATTGCAAGGTTGCCGCGGCGGAAAAAGTCGCAATCTCCTGCCCGGAGCGGGTGGTCACTCTTTCCGGCAACGGCACGCTGGCGGTTGCCGGCGGTAGCGGCAGCGCCGGTATCGAATGCCGGGAGCTGGTAGAAGAGAGAGCGCTGACCGCGGCCATTTACGGGGGCAACGGTACCGATGGAGCTGACGGCACGCAAGGCCGGGACGGCTCAAACGGAACCATTGCAAATAAAAACGGTACTGCCGGCGGCAACGGCGCCGATGGGCAAAACGGTACTGCCGGTACCGACGGCGCCAACGGTGTGCTGGCTCAAAAGGTCACCGTTTACGGCAAGCTGACCATTGTCGGCGGCAACGGCGGCAACGGCGGCAACGGGTCTGACGGCGGCAATGGCGGCAACGGCGGCGATTGCGTTCTGGATGACGGCGCTTCCGGCGGCAACGGTGGGAATGGCGGCCGCGGCGGTAACGGCGGCAACGGTGCCGACGGCGGCAACGGCGCTTACGCAACCTCGGCAACCACCGTCCTCATTTCCGGTCAGGGCAACCTGACCCTGGTTGGCGGCAACGCCGGTAAGGGTGGCAACGGCGGCAATGGCGGCAATGGCGGTAACGGCGGCAACAGCGGCTACCACGGCGATCCAGACTGGAAATTCTTTTACTACTGGATCGCTCACAACGGTGGCGACGCCGGTAAGGGCGGTAAGGGCGGTAACGGCGGCTCGGCAGGGCTTGCCGCACCCGGCATCAACGGCGAAGCTTCCATCAGCACTTCCGAAACCGGTTACACCGTAAGAGACGGCATGGGTGCCGCGGGCGGCAACGGTGGCAACGGCGGTAATGGCGGCAACGGCGGCAATTCCGGCGCACAATCGGCCATCGACGCCGGCTGTCGCGGAGATTTGAATTATTTTGCTTCCGAAAACGAAGACCAGGAAAACGGCGCCTATAAATGGGATAGCGGCGGAACCGGCGCCGCGGGCGGCCGTGGCGGCAACGGCGGTGACGGCGTTGTGGCGGGCACCGCAGGGCAGGGCGGAACCGGCGGCCAGGCCGGCGAAACCGTCCGGAAGACCGCTTCCGGAGCTCTCCAGACGCGCTCCGACAAATACGGCAACGGTACCGCGGCCGACGGCGCAAACGGCACTGCCGGCAAGACGACCGCAGAATAAAACGGAACAACAGCCCACCAAGCAGGGGCGCTTCGGCGCCCCTGCTTTTTTCGGAAAAGCGGGGAAACACCCTCAAATCCTTGTGCGGTTTACACAAACGGAGCGGCCAAGCTCTGTCAAATTTGACATTTTCTTCAAACTTTTCGGGTTTGCAAAAAAAATTGAAAAAAACTCTTGACAAACGGTTTTCGGCCTGCTATAATGAATTCAACAATTTAGCAGGGTAAAGCGTTAAACTGCTAAACCGAAAAAGGCGAAACGCCGAAACAAAAAAGGAGAAACAAAAAATGAAAAAAGTATTTGCAATCGTACTGGCGGCAGTTCTTCTGCTCGCTTCCGTGGCAATGTTCGCTTCCTGCAAGAAACCCGAACAGCCTACCGTAACCGTTGGCTACACCGACTACGAGCCTATGAACTATATGGATGAAAACGGCAAACTGGTCGGCTTTGATACCGAACTTGCCGAAAAGGTGTTCGGCGCGCTCGGCTACAAAGTGATCTTCCAGGAGATCAACTGGGATAACAAGTATATGGATCTCAACTCCGGCACCATCGACTGCGTTTGGAACGGTTTTACCGCCAACTGCTCGGATGACGACGGCGTAGAACGTGCTTCCAAGGTTGACTTTTCCTACAATTATATGGAAAACCAGCAGGTAGTAATTGCAAAAACCGCCAGCGGCATTGCGGCAATCGGCGATCTCGCCGGCAAGACCTGCGCCGCCGAGGCTGGCTCCGCCGGTGAAAGCTACGCCAAGGATACCTTTGCCACCACCGAGGTCGGCGCAAACGTCAAAGCGGTCACCAAGCAGACCGACGCGCTGATGGAAGTCAAATCCGGCGCGGCCGACTTCGCCGTTCTGGATATTCAGCTTGCCCGGAGCTACTGCGGCAAGGGCGACTATGCCGACATTGCCATTGTGGACGCCCTCTCCGGCGATAGCGAGTTCTATGCCATCGGCTTCAAGAAGGGCAGCGACCTGACCGCAAAGGTCAACGCACAGCTCGAAGCGTTTGCCGCCGACGGAACCATTGCGGCGCTTGCCGAGAAATACGGCGTTGCC
Source organism: uncultured Clostridia bacterium (assembly GCA_946641795.1). Taxonomy (GTDB): domain Bacteria; phylum Bacillota; class Clostridia; order Oscillospirales; family CAG-272; genus UMGS1865. The sequence goes on along the minus strand of CAMPBZ010000004.1, from coordinate 3,505 downwards.
ACCACCGTCATCACCGATTTTTCCAGCCAAAAGTAATCATCGGGCTTTGAATTTCCCCGTATCGTTTTGAATTTTTGAATTTTTGTTGCTTGTCCGCGCAACGGCGCAGGGGATTTTTCCCCTGCGCCGTTGACGGCTGTTTTTTCAGTTTTTTCCCGAAAGGATTTTTTGCTATGACTTTTTGGCAGATTACTGCGTTTTTGCTCAACGGCTTCAAAATTTCCTGCCTGATCTTTGCCGTTACGCTGTTGGCCGGCATCCCGCTGGGGCTTCCCATTGCCTTTTGTTCTATGAGCCGGTTCAAGCCGTTGCGCGCCGTTTCCAAAGTGTTCGTCTGGATCGTTCGCGGCGTGCCGCTGATGTTGCAGATCTTCATTATTTACTATGTGCCGGGCCTGTTGTTCAACCACCAGATCTTTGCGCAGGTGGATAAATATTTCTTTTTGAACTACGGCATTGAGGATGCCGGGCGCATTGTTGCGGTGCTCATCGCGTTTTCCATCAACTACGCCTGCTATTTTTCCGAGATCTACCGCGGCGGCATCGAAAGCATCAGCCAGGGGCAGTACGAGGCGGGGCAGGTTTTGGGTATGACGCGCCGGCAAATCTTTTTCCGCGTGGTGCTTTTACAGGTCATCAAGCGCATTGTGCCGCCCATGTCCAACGAGATCATCACGCTCATCAAGGATACGGCGCTGGCAAACTGTATTATGGTTTCCGAAATCATTTTCCAGGCCAAAAAGCTGGCGGCCACCAAAGCGCTCATCTGGCCCTTGTTCTATACCGGGGTGTTCTATTTGCTCTTTGTCGGTGTGCTGACCATTCTGCTCGGCCGGCTGGAAAAGAAGCTTTCCTATTTCAAGAGTTGAGGGGGAGGGAATTATGGCATTTTTGGAGTTTTGCGGCGTTCGGAAAAGTTTTGGCCGCACCGATGTCCTCAAAGGCATTGACCTGACCCTGGAAAAAGGAAAAACGCTTGCCATCATCGGTTCTTCCGGCTCCGGCAAGACCACGCTTTTGCGGTGCATCAACTTTTTGGAAACGCCCGACGAAGGAAGAATGTTTTTGAACGGCGAACTGCTCTTTGACGCCTCGCAGGCAAAATCTCTTTCCGAAAAACAACTGCGCGCAAAGCGCCTGCACTTCGGCCTGGTGTTTCAAAATTTCAACCTCTTTCCGCAGTACACGGTGCGCGAAAACCTGTGCCTTGCGCCCAAACTGCTGGCCAAAGAGCAGGAAAAAGACAAGCAAAAGCGCAAGGAGCTGTTTGCAAAAATCGAGCAAAAGGCCGACGAACTGCTTGCCAAGGTGGGGCTTTCGGAAAAAGCCGACGCCTACCCTTGCCAGCTCTCCGGCGGTCAGCAGCAACGCGTTGCCATTGCCCGCGCGCTGGCGATGGCGCCGGACATCCTCTGCTTCGACGAGCCCACCTCGGCGCTCGACCCCGAACTGACGGTCGAGGTTCTCAACGTCCTGCGTTCCCTCGCCGACGATAATATGACCATGATCGTGGTCACCCACGAAATGAAATTTGCCGCCGAGGTCGCCGACCAGGTGCTGTTTATGGATAACGGCGTGGTCGATTACTACGGCGATACCAAAACTGCGTTCGGGCCGGATTGCCCAAGCCCGCGCTTGAAAGAGTTTGTGGGGTCTATTCAGAAGTAGGATTTTTTAGAAAGTGGATATGCAGGGGGCGGGGGCTTTTTCTTGCAAGAAAATGTCCCCCGCCCCCCTGCACCCCCACCCCCTAAAAGAACTTTGGGAAAAGGTTGGATTAGAGGCAAACTGCTGTAAAAAAGTTTTTGCTATGGCCATAAAAAATCCTCAAAAAAGTATTGACAAACCATTTGACCGGTGCTATACTTGTTAGCAGAGGCTAACTCGTGAAAGAAAACGCAAAAGAGCGGTTGCTCTTTCTTCTTTTGGCAATGAGTTAGCATATGCTAACAAAAAAATGGGAGGCTGTAAAATGTCGATTGTTCAATTTGAAAACGTTTCCAAAATTTACACAAGCGGCGACCACGAACTGCGCGCGCTGGATCACGTTGATTTTACCCTTGACGAGGGCAAGTTCGTTGTAATCCTCGGCCCGTCGGGCGCTGGAAAGAGCACGCTACTCAACCTGCTGGGCGGGCTGGACAGCCCCAGCGAGGGCAAAATTACCGTTTCGGGCGCGGATATTTCCAAACTGACCGACAACGAGCTTGCCGATTACCGTGCGTCCACCGTCGGCTTTGTCTTCCAATTTTATAATCTGATCCCCACGCTGACGGTTTACGAGAACGTCAAACTGGTTTCCGAAATTTCCAAAAACGCGCTCGACGCAAAAGAGATGATTGCCAAGGTGGGGCTTTCCGATCACCTGAACAACTTTCCCGCCGAGCTTTCGGGCGGCGAGCAACAGCGCATTTCCATTGCCCGCGCGCTTTGCAAAAATCCGAAAATTCTGCTTTGTGACGAGCCGACCGGCGCACTGGATTCCGAAACCGGCGTGATGGTGTTGAAACTGCTTTTGGATATGGCGCGCAACTACGGCAAGACGATTGTCATCGTTACGCACAACCAGAACATTGCAAAAATGGCGGACGAAGTGATCCGCGTCAAGAATGGAAAGATCCGCGAGGTCATCGAGCAGGAAAATCCGCTTTCCGCTGACGAGGTGGAGTGGTGATGCTCTTTCGCAAACTGCTCCGCACCGCGTGGAGCTACAAGGCGCAATTTATCTCCATGATCATTATGATGACGCTGGGGATCGGCATTTTCCTCGGCTTCAACATGGAGTGGAAAACCATTGAATACGACGTCGGAAATTTCTTTGAACAGACCAACTACGCCGACTACCGGCTCTATTCCGAAACCGGTTTTACCAAAGACGATCGGGAAAGGATCGCCTCGACCCCTGGCGTGGATGCGGCAACGCGGTATCTCTCGGTCAATCTGGAAGTCAAGGGCGAGAGCAAGAAAGCCCTCGCGCTGGACGTTTCGGAGAATTACACCGTTTCCACCTTTACCCTGATGAGCGGCGCGGAATACGACGACCAAAGCGACGGCATCTGGCTCTCGGATAAGTTTGCAAGCAAAAACGGAATTGCCGTTGGCGATACGCTGACGCTCGAATTTCAGGGCATGGAGATCCACGGCGAGGTCGTTGGCCTGATCAAGGCCGGCGAACACATGATCTGCCTTGCCGACTCGAACCAGGTCATGCCGGATTTCAATACCTTCGGGTTTGCCTACATCTCCCCGGCAAAACTGAACGCCATTCTGCGGCAAAAGGTTTTGAACAATCTCATCGACGGCTTGCAGAAAGCCGGTGTGCCTGCCGAAGCGGCAAAAGTGCAGGCGGAGGCAATGCTGACCGATGAAATGCTTGCCTCGGCGACTGATAAGGTCTTTGCACAAATCAATTTGCGCTCGGGGCTGGAAAAAGCCGAATTGGAGGACGCAGTCGGCAAAGCGCTCGGCAGAACGCTGATGGTCGTTCCAAAAACCGACCATGCCG
>CAMPBZ010000003.1 GCA_946641795.1 uncultured Clostridia bacterium | reverse complement strand
AAAAGGATATAACGGACTGCGCACCATTTATATCTTGTTCGGTCTGGATAGCAGCGCGGCCGACCTGGCCGCTTCCGGCGCGGAAGAATACAACAAGAAAACGCCGTTTTCCGCTTATAAAGCCGTAAAAGACATTGCCGATAAAATGCAACTGGTTGCGGCAAAGATCACCGGAAAATATCAGGCAACCACGGCCGACGTTACCATCAGCGGGAACACCGCTACCATCAAGCTGCCGAAGGATTATTCGGTCAACAGCGTTTCGGTGGTGGCGCAAAACGTGGCGGTAGGCAGCTTGCAAAGCGTTTCGGTAGGCTATTCAAACGGCCAGCTGCGCACCGAGCAGGCCTGCGGTATTGACGCCTCCGGCGTTTCCGCCATTGCCGGCGCGTATTCGGCGGTCCTTCGCCCCGCGCCGGGAACCGTCATTCAGGACGGGACCATCACCCTCACCTTCCCCGAAGCGCTGAACGGCGCGACCGTAACAGCGCTGTTTGAACCTTCCATTTATATTACTCCGTACATCAAATACGAAGGCCCCGAGATCACCTGGGCCAGCGGCAGTATCCAATCGGGCGACGAGATCACCCCCGAGGATATGAACGCCCACCTCAAACCGGGCGACAGGATCAGCGTGGGCTACCGCGCATACGACCAGCGCTCGCACAACGAGGTCAACCTGAAAGCAACCTTCGGCAACAACATTACGAGCGCGGTGACCTGCGCCGGGCAATCGCACGCCGTGGGCGAGCCTTTCCCGGTTGTGGAAGGAAAGAACGAGATCGTTGTCAGCGTGGTGATCAACAAAGGCGCCCCCAACGAGTATTCTCTGTTCGGCTCGCTCTTCTGCAACATTGAGGCCGAGCCTACCCTGTTCCGCATTGAGCACGACGTTGTCCAGTCCGCCGCCGAATACCGCGTCAACTTTACCGTTTACGTGGATGACGCGCCGATTGACGCAGGACAGCTGAACGCCAAAAAACTTGACTACGAAATTGTTGCCTCCGCCGATAGCGGCAGACCGGTCACCCTCAAACGGAGAGGCATTGAAAACGGCAAAGCCTACGCTGTGATCGACGTTTCCGGCCCCCCCGACACCTTCTCTGTCAAAATGGTAGTGCGGTCGGATCCCTCGGTTCCGCCGAAGGACGCGCGCTACCGCGAGGACGTTTGCAAGATCGACCCCGGCACCCGCATTGACGGCAAATTCTCCGAAGGCGCCGGCGGCGACCGCGACCGGGTAGAGTTTACCCTGTATATCAACGGCGCGCCGGACGCTACCCCCTTTACCCCCGACCAATGGACGGTTCGCGTGACCCACGGGGACGAGGAGATCCCGTTTGAAAAAGCCGGTTCCGGCCTGATCGCCTACCCGCAAACCAAACTTGCCTACGGCAAATACCAGGCGGAGATCAAAGTCGGCACCACCGAGGGGATCACCTCTTTCACCGTTGCCCCGAAAGCAATGGCGGTAACGACCGCCGTAAACGAGCTGACCACCATCCGGCAGTACGCGCTGATCGAAAATGCCGACGGGATCACCTTTGAGCTGACCGGCGACGATAAGCGCATCGATTTTGAAAACCCCATTATTGAATACCACGTGTTCTTCGGCGACGACGAAGTAACGCAGTACGCCGAAGTTTCCGGAAACACCCTGCGTTACGTTCCCAAAGCCGACCACGTTCGGGAAACCTACCGCACCCCCGGCGAAAAGAAGGTAACGGTAAAGGTGACCTGCCCCGGCGTTTCGGTTGGCGAAGCAACGGCAACCGCAACCTTTATGCTGGAAAAAACCGCGTTTGTTCTGGAACCGGTCGACCTGATGAAAAAAGAGGTGGACCGCTTTGGAATTGAACAATCGAACGCGGGGCTTTACTTCCGGCTCAGCCGCGACGGGATCCCGGTGCACGAGGAGGAATTGATCCAGTTCTACGAGAGCAAACAGCTCCAAATCAAATTGCCTACGGCGCTCTCCTTCTTCCTGCTTCCTGCCGGCGTGCAAACCGGCATTGAAGTTGTGAACGGCGAGCCGCTCCTCTACTGCAAGGTGGTCAAGGATCAGCCCGGCATCTTCTCGGTGTTTACCTCGATGCTCCAATTCAACGGCAGCAAGACCGTTACCGTGCGCTACCTGGAAGCCGAGGCAACCGACGCCGTCGTCTTTACCCCCAGCCCGATTTGGCAGTACGTTTGGCGCATCCTGCTCATCCTGCTGATTATCTACATTATTATTTATATCATCGGCTTCTTCACCAAGAAAACGCTTCCGCGCGGCGTGTTCGTCACCCTTGACGTTTGGCGCCCGAAGGAAGTTTCTACCACGGTGGAAGCAGTTAATATTTCCAGCGGCGCCCTCATTAAATGGCATATTAAGCGTTTCTTCACAGGCGCGTTGCGCAATCAACCGCCCATAATGATCGGCGGCGGAACGCTCAGCCTGAACAAGGATGGCTCGCTTCTGTTCTTCTTTGACCGCGACGAGATATTCCACGCAAGATATAAGGGCGGCGTTGCCCCGCTTGATGACTTTTTGAAAGCCATTGAGGAAAACAACGTGGAAGCCAATTTGACTTCGCTTGCCGTTGAAGAAAAGAACGGCAAAGCGGCACGCTCCGGCCTTGTATTGAACGGTTTTGATGTTTCGTTCAACCGCAAGGTGGAAGAATCGGAAGAAAAGCCGGCTCTGATCAGCTCCAACGAGTATTATGTGTACTACGGCTTCAAGCGCATTGGAAACAAACGCGCCCGGAAAGCAAAAGAAATCCTCTTCTTTATCCAAAAATAAAAAGTAAAAATAAAAGCAAATAAAAAAGGAGAAGCAAAATGAAAAACATCCTCTTAATCGGCGTGGGTGGCGCCGGAAGCAAAACCGTAGATGTGTTCTACAAAAAGATCAAAGAGTTCGGTACGCAGAACGACAACAACATTACTGCAATCGTTTTTGATACCGACAAAGCAGACATCCAGCAAATCACCTCCGCAACCCCCATCCCCATGGCAGACTCCGCCAGCGTTGGCACCATTTGCGATCGTCTCGGCAAAAAGTTCCTGCGCGAGTGGTTCCCCTGCGACGACAAGGCCGTTCGCTCCCAGGAAATGATCCGCGGTGCCTCCCAGTGGAGAAAGAAATCCTACCTGGCGTTTATGAACCTGATGAACAAGAACGAACTGCGCAGCCGTTTCATCAACGCTCTGGAAAAAATGGTTGCCGATCCCAACGCAATCTGCGAAGTGTATGTAATTTCGTCGGTTGCCGGCGGTACCGGTTCCGGTTCCTTCATTCCGATCGCCCTGTTTGCAAAGAAATTCCTGCGCAAGAACCTGGGCAAAGATCCGATCGTGAACGCAATGATCCTCCTGCCCGACATTTTCAGAGACAAGCAGACCGACGAGAACCGCATAAAGGTTGTTGCAAACGCTTATGCAATCCTCCGCGAGCTGAACGCCATCAACCTGGTTGCCAGAAACTACAACGAGGGCAGATTTGACCGCAAACGCTCCAAGATCAACATTCGCATCGGTTCCCCGGACGAGCCCAATGTTGGCGTGCTGTTCGATTCCAACGATCCCGAATACTGGACGCCTTCCGCCGCTCCCTTCTCCCAGATCTTTATGCTGGATAAGATGACCGGCGTCAGCGCGTTTGCTCACAACATCGTGCTTGCAAACGCTCTTTACACCCTGATTTGCACCAAGACCGGCGGCGAGTTTGACAGCGAGGCCTCCAACCACGAGGTCGTCCGTTCGCAAAACAACGGCGCAAGCGCCATTTTCGCCGGCATTGCAACCTCGCAAATCAACTTCCCGCAGGATGCTCTGCTCAGCTACCTGGCGCACAGAAAAGCGCTGGATTCCTGCAACGACGAATGGCTCTCCATCTACCAGGCCGCCGAAAGAAAGATCAAAGAGCGCGAAAAACAGGCCAAAGAAATGGGCGTTCGCTACGTAATGAAGAACGGCGAATACGCACGGATCGTTCAGGAAGTGATTGGTGAGTTTGAGGAAGCCGGTAAGATGAATATTACCGACATTCTTGCCGTTGGAACGCAGGAAGCCGCCGACAGCGACGACGAGGAAGAAGGCGCTGAGGAAACCAAGGCTGAGCGCTACTACAACCGCATTCAGAAATACATCAGCGCAAGAATGCCCGACGATCCCTTCAAGGATATGAAGGACGACAAAGCAAAGCCGACCCAAAAGGACGTCATCGATCTGGCAAAGAAGAAGTACGCCGCGCTGGAAGAATACTTTGAGGATTGTTTCAACCTGCGCCGCAGATTGAGATCCACCGTTGCCGACGCCATCATCTCCTTTGCTCCCGGCGCCGAGCTCTCCAAGAATATGGACCTCTCCCTGGAAGAAAACCTGCTGAAATACGGCAGCACCGCCACCGGCAGAAAGTACATTCACCCGCTGGCCGCTCTTGCTCAGCTCAGCGAGCTGAAAGTCAGACTTTTGGAAGACGGCGATCTGACCTCTACCAAACCGTGGGAAGAAGTTCGCAACGGCTACGACGAAGACGCCTTTGCCGCCATTCTCGGCGATTTGAAAGCCGGCACCGATACCAAGAGCAAATATGCTATGTACGGCCAAAATCGTTTCCTGGAATTCGGTTCCGGAAAGCCGAAGAAATACGGCCCCAAGGGCTCCAACTTTGCAAACGATTACAGACACGTGAAAGAAGACGCAGATAAGCTCTTCACCATTATTCAGGGCGAAGCCACAAAGCAGATCAAGTACGCCATTCTGAAACGCGTTTCCGATAGCATCGACCTGCTCATTGAAAAGTACCGCACCTTCTTCAAACGCTTCGAGAAGGAAAGAGAGACCCTGGAAGAGCTGACCGCCAACGCCCTTTATATGGACTCCGGCCTGGTCAACGGCACCGTGAATGTCCTCTCCTCCCAGGAAAGCAAAAAGAAGATCGCAAAAGAAGTCTTCGGCAATGCCGGCGCCGAAACCGAGGACGAGATTGCCGAAATGTATGACATTGTCGGTAAGAGCGTTTACAAAACCGTTTATACCGCCGCAGTTGCAGCAAAGAACGCAACCGAGGAAGACACCAGCTCCGGCAAGAAGTACAACGATAAGGATTCCGCCGCTTACCGCTCGCTGTTTGGCGAAATGATCGCTTCCTACAAGAAGTTCATTTCCAGAGACGACGCCTTCAAGATCGTTGGCGAAAGCAACGTGGTAGAGGCTATTGAGCGCGAGTGCGACGATCCCAACGACAAGAACGCCGTTGCAAAGAAACTGCGCGAGTACTTCGATATGATCACCATTCTCGCAACTCCCTCCATCAAGTGGAGAGAAGACGGCGACCTGAAAGACCTGATCCGTCCTTCCAAGATTATGGTTTATATGATGTCCACGGGCACCGCCCAGTACATCAAACGCCGCGCCGACTTCTACGGCATCGGCATTCCCGCCGGCATGACCTCCGAGAAAGAGATGATCGAGGCCTGCGCAAAGGGATTTGTAGAGGAATACTCCAACGACCAGAAGGCGAGAACTGTGGTTGTAGACGGAATGCCCAACGGCGTGATCTACTGCACCGGCGAGATTATGGACATTACCCCGATGCGCGTAGACAAGTTTGACGAGTTGAGCGTGGACGAGAACTCCTACTACAGAGCTTACCGCACCGCCGTTGAGAGCGCCGAGAAATATGATACCGATATGTGGAACCCCCACCTCGGTTTCGGCTGGTACAAACGCGGCTACCTGCCCTACCTGAACGACGCAATGGAAGAAATTGCCGATAAGAAGATGGCGAAAGCTCTGCTTTACGCACTTGCTACCGGCGGCCTGATGCTGGATCAGCTTGCAAACAGCGTATATGTCTTCCGCAAGAAGGATCACTCCCCCGTCAACTCCGAGGACGGCGGCCCGATCAATATGAAGAACATTGCCCAGCTCGTTTCCTGGATCCGCAACGAGGATACCTTCGTTGAGGAGAACAGCAAGGCCTTCGACGAGATGATCACCCACTTCAAGAACTCGTTGCCCAACATTGCCAGCGACCAGGAAGTTGCAACCCTGAAGGGCAAGATCACCCAGAGCGACTTTATGAGCTGGATGACCACCAGCCTGTTCAAGGACGCTTCCAGCAACATTTACAAGGGCTCCGGCGACACCGCAAAGAAAGGCCCGAACATTCTGGAGTTCGCCTTCCTCATCAAAGTCAGCGAAGAATCTACCCGCGACAATGACGACGCCGAAAGAGTTGCCACCGTTGCTTACGACGTGTTCAAGGAAATTTGCGCCTTCCGTGCAAATCCCGAAACCAGCGCCGAGCGCTACATTGACGTTTACAAGCACGAGCTGGATCAGATCCTGGAGAGCATTGCAAACTCCAAGCTCGTTCGCGGCACCGGCGGCGGAAACCCCGAAGTTTACTTCAACCAGTTCGTTTCTTGGCTCAACGACGCAGGCCTGTTCCTGGACATCAACCAAGAAGACCCGTTTGAAGCCGACGGCGTAAGCATCAGATACCGCAACTACGTCGTAAAAGAAGATACCAAAGTCTTCAAGGCTTTGAAGAGCGCTACCAAGGAAGCCAAAGCGGCCGCGGCCGAAGCAAAAGCCGCAGCAAAAGCAGCCGCTGAAGAGGATGCAGAATAATTGATCCTCCCTTTCCCCTTTGCCGGGGACCCGCTTGGGCGGGCCCCCGGCGCAAAGGAAACTTTCCCCCGCGCGGGGCGTTACCACCACGGAATATGCAGAAAAAGTGAGAGCGGAATATGAAAAAACACAATCTGATTTTGGGAATCGGCGGCACCGGCGCGAAAGCCTTGCAAAACGCTTTTTGCAAGGCGGAAGACTGCGCCATTCTGCCCATTGCGTTCGATACCGACGCGCTTTTCCTGGAAAAATTGAATCTTCCGAACAAAATGGACCTTTCGGCAAATGAGACACTGGGTTCGGTTTTGGATCGGCTTGACCCCGCCTGCTATTCGTGGATGTCCTTTTACGGGGAGGAAGGCAGAACGCGCATTGAAAGCGCCGAGCTGGCCAGAATGAACATCGGCGCCGGCGGTTGGAGAGCCAAGGCCGTGCTCGCGTTCCTGGCCTTCTGCCAAAACGAGGAGAAACGGGAAGCGCTTCACACCGCCATTGACGCGGCATTCCAAAGCGCCGAGGAGGGCGACACCTTCGAGCTTTACGCGGTCGCTTCACTTGCCGGCGGAACCGGTTCCGGCCTGCTGCTTCCCATTACCCTGTACGTCAAAAAATACATTCGTGAAAAATACGGCGTCCGCATTCCAACAGCGGCGCTCCTGATGTCCGCCGGGGTCTTCTCCTACGCCCTGTTAAAGGAACAGCTGGTTCTTGCAAACGCAAATGCCTATGCAACCATCCGGGAGCTGAACGCCGTCAACCAGACAGCCTGGGGCAACGGCAACCCGGACGCGCGCTTCGTTATCGGAAGCGCAGGCGACCCCGCCATAGGGCTGTTGTTCGATTCGGCCAACCCGAAGTTTGCAACCCCCGAAGCGCTCCCCTTTGACCGCGTGTATTTCTACGAAAAAACCACCGCAAGCGATTCGATCCCGGTGCAAGCCGCCATCTTTTCCAACGTGCTGGTGGCCCTTTGCAGAAGTCAGATCCTGCAAAACGCCCTGCAAACGCCGGGCGATGACCCCACCCGTATTTTTGTGGGCGTCAACGCCTCCGGAATGCAGGCCGGCGCGCCCGACGCGGCAAACTACATCGGGCTTGCCGCAACCGCCGACTTTTTTGCCAACCGCTTCGGCTCCTTTGCCGCAGCGGCCGAGGTACGGCTTGCTGCCGCCCGCCGCGAACTGACCGGCAAAAAAAGCCGCGGTTCGGATACCAAAGACTATATCAACACCGTTTTGGAAGCCGAGAACGAACAATTCTTCCTTCAAAACGGCACCGCCTTCGACGAGGACGACGAGGATGAAACCGCCACCGCCGAGCCCGAAGGCACCGAGCGCTTCAAAAGCGCCTATTTCAACGAGCTTCTCTCGCTGGTGGACGAAACCGTCTGCCCGGACGAGATCGAGCACCTGTTCAAGAAATTTTCCAAGCCCCTGTTCCCGCCCAAACCGCGGGTAAAACCAAAGGAGAAGAGCAACGCCGTCCTCAAAGCGGCGCTCGCCTATGCCGATCAAATCGAAGAGCTCTTTTCCCAGGGATATGCGGCTATTTTTGAGGCGAAAGACCGCCTGGTTGAGGAGATTATCGGCGCCGTGCTGAAAAACGGCGAAACCTTTGAAAGCCCCGAAATCGCGCTGGTCGGTCTTTGCCGGCTGTACCGTTTTCTCGCCGAAAAACTGCCGCCCGCAAGCAAAACTTTAACACCCGAAACCGTTGGGAACCTGTTTTACCTGGGAAGGTTTGAGATCCTTTCCCAAATCCTGACCGCGCAAGCGAGCAGCTCGGGCATTGCCCCGCGCTTCCTCCGCTCTCTCGCCAAAGGCGAGGCGCTTGTAAAACAGGACGCCTGTGAAAAGCTGTCCATTGCAAAAGAAATTCTGGTCGGGTACGTTTACGAATGGCTCAAAACGGCTCTGCTCTCGCTGATCTGCAAATACCGCCGCCTCTTCAAAAAGGTGGCGTTCAGCGCCCAAAAATCCGCGCAAGAGCTGGATATGGCCTTGCAGGCCGCCAACGTCAAACGGTGCGATACCCTCACCCTTTACGACGCAACGGACGATAAATACCTGTTTGCAAAATACCAAAAAGAATTTCCGAACGAGATCGATTTCTTTGCCGTTTTGGGCAAAGAGTTTTACCAATACGCCCGCGAAAACGACGACCTGCTTGCCTACAACGGCGCGGGAATTGTGGAAGCCGTAAAGCAGAACGCGCTGAAAACCGTTTTTGCAAGCCCCTTCTACACGGCGACCGTTGACCGCGGCGTTGCCGAGGTTTTCGCCTTCAAGTGCGCGCGCAACGAAAAATTTGCCGAAACCGCCTTCTCGTTGCTCTACCACCTTGCCAACCCCGCACTGAAAATTAAAAAGACCGACGACGGCTCCTGGGGCGACCCGCGGGGCGAGGCGGGTTTCCTGCTGCTGCCCGCCGGGATCGATCCCGCCGCCGAACTGCCGGCTCAGGCCGCAAATTATTTGCTGTGCACGCTTCCGGTCTGGCCCGATGAAAAATCGATCGGGCTGATGCGCGAAACGCCGGCAATGCCTCTTACCTCGCTTGCCGCTTTCAACGAGACGTGCGAGGAGGCCGATTGCTACCGCGCCTACGAGCAATCGCTCGGCTTTACCCGCGAGTTTGCAACGGCGGTCTGGTACCCGCACATCATCGGAAACATCGAGTTTAACAACCCTCTGCCCTTTTTGAGCGCGAAAAAGCAGGAAGAGTACGACCGCGGCGTGATCCGCGCCTTCCTGTATTCGCTGATCTCCGGCGTTTATTCGGTCGGTTCTTCCGAAAATCCGAAATCCGAAACGCTCTACTTCCGCGGGAGCGATTGCGCCCGCCTGCCGGTCACCATCGGCGAAAAGGTGCTCACGCGCAACAACTGGGGGCTTCTGCCCTCCTGGATCCGCCGGCGCGGGGAGAAGATGAGAGCCTGGGACGCCGCCTACTGCGAGCAGCTGACCGCCGAACTGCGCGTGCTTCCCGCGGTCGGCTTTAACGGGTTCAACCTTCCCGAACTGATCCGCGCCATCAAACGCTCCCCCCTCATTCGCGCAATGCGCGAAAACCTGTTTGACCAGGTCATCTTCTTCGGTGGGGCGACCCGCCTGGGCATTTTTGAGCTTGCCTACTGGCAAAAGCAGACCGAAAAAGAAAACGGGGGCGAAAAATTGGCCGAAAAACTGCTGGCCGAAGGGCTTGACGTGATCCGCACCTTCTGCACCTACCGCATTCCCGCCTCCGAAACCGAAAGCCGGGAGGCCGTTGCCGCGGAGATCAAGAAGTATTTTCTGGATTTCCTGCGAGAAAACGCCGGCGATCCCGTTGCAAAATCCGTTTCTGCGTGGATCAAGAAGCTCGGAGGATTTTAAGGCGCGCCGAAGAGAGCTTTCGGCAATGACGATAAGATAATTTCTTTTCGAAAAGAGAGGAAACAAAATGCTGACTTATGTGATTAACACATCGGAAAACAAAACGCTTGACAGCAACCGCCTGTTTGAGCTTTCGGGCTATAACCGGATCTGCTGGATGAACTGCAAGCTGAACGAGATCGAGGACTGCGCCGAGGAGATTTTCCAAAAAATCTCTTCCGTGTTTGCCGACCGTTTCCGCATTACCGTGCTGGTCGATTTCTTCGATTTCGCCAAGATCCGTTCTCCCTACGGCGTTGGCGGTTACCAGGACCTGACCGGCGTTGACCTTGCGGTCTATCTGCCGTTCATTGAGGCCTACCTTTCGGACCACGTTTTCGGCTACCTGGAAAAGAAGCGCATCAACATTTCGGATTGCTCCATTATCTATATCCACAGCGGAAACTACGAGGAGTACTACCAGGTTTACAACGAGGAGTACCAGCTGTACGGTATTCTGACCGGCGATGAGGAGACCAGAGAGGTCGAGCCGCTCAAAAAGGGCGAAAAGCCGGTGCCTTCGGTTGAGGAACAGCTCGCGCAGTTTGAAAAGGTCGAGGAGCCGGAGCTGGTGTCCGCGGATGCCGGTGAGACCATCTATTTCAAAACGCAGGAAAGAAAGGACTTCCGGGATCTCGTTTACCCCGCCGACACCTTTACTTCCTTCCATTTGTATTGTAACGATGGGCTTTCCCTGCGCTTTGGGCTGGACGATTACCCCTACGGCGGAAAAAGCCGGATGAGCTTTGACGAGTTCTACCACGCCTTTTCCATTCGCTCGGAGTGCGTTTCGCATATCCACCGCTACCACTACGCCGCCCGCCACGTGGGCAGTCCCGCCGGCGTTGCTTACGATACGCTGGTGCTTTCGCTCTGCCTGATCCACGCTTACGAGCGCGAAGATAACATCAACATTGACGAAAAATCCATTCTGACCGCCGTTTCGCCCGACGCGCTGAAAGAAGTTTTGGAAAATGCCTGGCGGAAGATCCGCGCCGCGCGGCGCGCCGCAAAGGCAAACCAATCCACCTACTATGCGCTGGACGACGTTCTGACCGAAACCAAGCCCCGCGCCGAGGCGCTGGACCCCGCCAATATTCAGCCGGTTTACGTAGAGGATAAGCTTTCGGGCGATCAGCTCACCTTTGAATGGCAGTTCCAGGAAGTGCTGGACTTTGCCGCCAACGGAAGCGGAAAGTTCTCGGAGCGCGAGCGCGCCGAGTTTAACGAGATCCTCACGGAATATTTCAGAAAGCGCGACGAAACCTGCGCCCAGAGCGTAAAAGAAGGGGTTGACGCCACAAAGGGCACCGGTTCTTACAAAACCACCGACCAGTTCCCCTCCAAGGAAAAGTACGAATACCTGGTTGAAAAGAAGAAAACGCAAATTTCGGCAACGCTGGATAGCGCCCTGCGCGCGCAGGCCGGCGTGGACTACACCGAGCAAAAGGAGGCCGCGCAACGGGCCAAAAAACGCTACGATACCGCGCGCGCCTACCTGAACCGCAACATCATCGGCGACGTGATCTTCTTCATCCTCGCCCTGATCGCAACCATTGTTCCCTACGGAGCCATGCAGCTGCAATCGGTCGAGCCCGAAACCTGGGGTTTCTACTATTTCGCCGTTATGGTGTTTACCGGCATCTATTTCCTGGCCGCCTTCTTCCATTTGCTCCCGGTCATTAAAAAACTGCGGGACGCCAAGGCGGATATGAAGGATATTTATATGGAATGTCTCGGCAAGCACGAGGCAATGTTCCAAAACATCCGCGCCCGCTACCAAAAAGACCTGATTGCCATTGAGGAAGCCACCTACGAGCTCCGCGAGCTGGAACGGCTTTACAATGAGAACGTAAACAAGGATAAAAACATCCGCAGCCACCGCGAGCTGTTGGAGGACGTAGAGGACCGCGTCAGCGGTATTTTGAACAACCTCGGCGTTGTTCCCACCGAAAAAGAGAACGAGGATATTGACGGCGAGTTCAATATGAACAAGCCTTTCCGCGCGGCGGAAAACAAGGTGTACCGCGTCTTCTCTTTGGAGGCCATTGAATCAATGTTTCCCGAATCAAAAGCAGGAGGAGCCGAAAGATGATTGAAGCAATTAAAATTATCATCATCATAGCCGTTATGCTCGTGCTCTACTTCCCCCTGCTCCACATTGGGAAAAAGCACGCCCTGGGGCGCATTACCACCGTTCACGCCAGAAGCTACCACTACCCCGATAATAAGCGCAACATCTTCTTTGTTCTGCTCGTCATCGTTGAAATTGTGGTCTTTGCCCTGCTGTTTGAAATTCTGAACGGGCTGATCTCGCTGATCCAGGCAATTCCCTTCCTGGGCAACCTGATTACTTCCGGACTGGATAAAGTTGCCCCGCAGGTGGATTTTGTTTTCATCGCCATTCGTCTGGTGCTGGTCAACCTGCTCATCATTGTCGCCTTCCTGTTTACTTCTCTCTTGATGCGGAAATGGCTGATCGACGGAATTTTCCACCTTTCCGAGGAAGACCGGGAAAGAAGAGAGGCCAGACGGAAAAAGAAAGAGGAAAAGCGCAAAAAGCGCCTGGCCAAAAAGAAGAAAGGCGTTGTGGAGCAAAACTCCGACACCCCTTCCGACGAGGACGACCCCAAAAACAAGCGCGTGGAATCCTTTGAGCACGGCGAAAATCCGGAGGATAAAAAAGCCGGCGCCGAAAAGGAGGCTCCCAAGGAGCATTCGCGCTTCTACCGCGCCGTTGTCGGCCTGTTCTTCCGCGCGCCGGAGTACTCCTACGCGCGCCCCTGGCTGATCCGCGCCGAGCGCATTCTGCAAAACTTTGTCTATCTGGTTGAAATTGCCTACTTTGCGCTTACGCTTGCCATCTTCCTTTGCGTGTTCTTCCCGCTGGATTCCGGCTTTTACGGTTTCCTTGTGGACGTGATCCGCATTCAGAACTGGTATATTTACCCCTTCATCTCCATTCTGCTGTTGCAGGAGATCTGCTATTTGTTCAAAACCCCGATCCCCGAAGAGCCGGAAGCTTCCGTTGGCGCGGAGGAGATTTCCGACGAGGAAATGGAAGCCCGCTTGAACGAGCTGCAAAGCGTTTTGAAACAGCGGTTTGATAAAGAGCACGGCCTGCGCTACTACCCCGAGGCAAAATCCGAGGAGGAGCCGCCCTACGAGTGCACCAACAAGCAGTTTGCCAGCGCGCTCGAATTTATCGGCAAACGGATGTTTGACGTTTCCGGCCGCACCGTGCAAAGCTATATGAAAACGCTGGATACGATGTACGGCGGCGACCACATCTACGTTGGCGCGCCCTTCTACTCGGAGTTTGGCGAGTACGTTATCCTGTACACCTACACGCGGTTGCTTTCCGGCGCGCGCGTGGTGTTTATGATCGGCAACGACAGAGACGCCGAACTGCTCAAAAAGTACATCCGCTCCCGCCTGACCGAAATTACCGGCAGCAGCGAGGAATGCACCTGGCGCGTTTATACCGCCGACGAGCGGCTGGATCAGGCCGACGTTTACATTGCCACGCCCAACGATTTTAAGAACGACAACATCGTAGAGCACTTCCCCGGCTTCTTTGAGGAAGTTTGCAACGTGGTGTTTATCGACGCGGACGACATCATTGCCCAGGAGAGCTACCTGTGCTGCATTATTGCAAGCCGTCTGCTCAACGGTTCGGGCGGCCGCGCAAGCTTCCTGTTCCTCACCGAGCAAATGCTGTACGGTTTTGCCGCCTCCACCCTGCCCAAGTTCTTCTGCGTGGAGCGCGTGCTGAATATGAGCGACGCAACGCAGGTGGAAAGCGTTTCCTACACGCTTTGGAACCGCGAGAGCGCAAACGGCCGCATTTACGATAAAACCGGCCACAAGCTCACCGGCCTGGAAAGCATTATTGCCGAGCGGGCCTACCACTACGGCGTGGACGGCATTAAAATTAAAACCGACGCCGTTCTGGAAGCTGCCGAGCGGAAGATTATGGAAGCGCACGAGGTTGAGATCAACGACTTCTTCAAGCCCATCCCGCGCGTAAACTTCCTGGTGTACTCCGACGATTATTTCAACCTTGCCGCCGTTCTGTTTGCGGCAACGCGCTTCCGCGGGCGGAAAAAATCGGTTGCTCACATCATCAGCCGCCCCTACCTGCTGCGCGATTACTTCGTTTCCAAGGCTTCGCGGGATGATTTCGTCAACCGCGCAACCTTCATTCAGCCCAGAATGGCCGAGCATATCAACCAGCATAAGCTCAGCCTGTTGCGCATTTTCTGCGACCTGACCGGCGACGGCAGAATGCCGCTTTCCACCTTTGAGGCGCGTATTCGCGACGTGATCGGTCTTGCAAAGAAGCGGGAGGACGTTCCCCCCTGCGCGTTCTGCGCCGAACTGCTCAAAACCGATGTGAACGTTCTGACCACCGATCAGCTGGTCTCCTACCTGATCGCCGGTCTTTGCGACAACGAGAAAACCCCCTACCATAAGAGCGAGGGCCACGCGGCAAAGGATTACTACCTGGTCACCAACTCCAACGAGCAAAACGGGTATTCCTTCGTTCGCGAAAAGCTGATCTATTTCAAGCACATCAAAAATATGGTCGATCGCGCCGTTCTTTCCAACAAGCGGGTGGAACTGCGCCTGAACGACGAAGTCATCGGCGTTCTCCCCTATATCTTCCCAAAGCGCGTGCCGCTGGAATATATGGTGGGTATGAGCATTGTTTATAAGAACACCGAATACGAGATTGCGCAAATCACCTACTCCAACGCCGAAGACTGCGACAATCCCGGTATGCAAAACGAAACTTGCACCATCTTCCTGCGGTGCGAGAACGTCACCTTCAAAAACTGCCTGGATACTATCTTCCTGCGCCGGTACGAGCTGGGCGAGGCCGAGCCGTTCGGCCTGATCGGCATCCGGCACGACTCCACGTCCATTCTTTCCGAGCTTCGCGTGCAAAAAATGAAGATGGACTTTGTTGGCCGGACTTACGGATTTTACAGTATGATGTCCGACCGGCAAACGCTGGATTTCTACAAGGGTGTGGAAGGCATTGGCCGGCTGGATCCCGAAGTGGAAGCCGCAAACCTGCGTACCTTGACCGAAAAGAAAGGCCGCGCGCTGATGTTGACGCTGACCTCGAAAGAGGACTGCACCGACGGAATGCGGATGCTCCTTTCCGCCGTGTTCAACGAGCTGTTGCGCGCGCTCTTCCCCAAAACCTACCGCTGCGTTGCGGTTTGCCCGATTTTGCAGGAGCCGCTACCCTTTAACGACGAAAATCCCGCGCTGACCCCGGAGGATCGCATCAAGGCATTGTACCCCTACCTTGCCGATCCCCAGGGCGACTTTGTGGAAACCGATCCGCACAAGATCCGCTTGCTCTTCATCAACGACTGCGAAGAAGACGTTGGCGTTCTGGATTGGATCTTCGACCCTGTCTGCCGGTACATTCAGGAATGGCTCGTTTACATTTATTCCTATCTGCATTGGGTCAAAGCCTTCCCCGAAAAGAAGCACTACATCTATTTCGGCGGCGAGAAAATGCCCGAATGCTTTGATTTGGACGGTCTTTTGAACCTGCTGCAAAACTGCAAGACCACCTTCAGCGATTCCGGCGCGCACGATTACGACACCGCAAACGACGACGTGGACGAAACCGAGTTGAGAAAGTGCTCCTTCTGCCACCGCACAATGGAAACCGGCCGTTACCAGACCTTCAACAAGCACCGCTACATTTGCGCCGATTGCTTTGACGTAATCGGCACCGAGGATGCCGCGCGCAAGGTGATGGAAAAGGTGCTGGCTTACCTCAAAGCCAACTACCCCGGCGTTTTCGCCCGCGGCGAGAACGTGAAACTCGACCCGCCCTACCTCCTTGGCGAGGATCAGGTGTTGAGCGAGTTCTACTCCCGCGTGGATCCCGACGAGCGCGTGATCTATATGGAAAAAGACCTGCCCGCCACCAACGCGGCGGTCGCCATCCTGCGCGGTATGATCGCCCTCTGGCAAAAAGACAACAACCTGGTCATCTCCTACGCCGACGCACAGCTTTATTACGAGGAGCTGAAATACCTGCGCTCCCTGGGTCAGGACGTTTCCGCCGACTGGATCTACGATCACCTCTCCGAGGAGCTGCGTAGAGATATTCAAACCATTGCCGACTATGTGGAAGAGCCCAACGGCGGCGATAACGGCGGTAACGGCGGCGACGAATTTGACGAGGCCTTCGACGAGGAATACGACGAAGAGCTCGGCGACCTGCTCGACAAGACCGAACAGGATGAAACCGCCGACGATCCCAACGCGATGAACGAGTTTAACGACGCTACCAAGCCGAACGCGCCCGGCGGTCTTTCCGACCCGATCGACGAAGAGGACGATATGGCCCGCGCGCCGCGTTCCAGCTTCCTGTTCATGCGCGAAAAAGCAAAAGAGCTGGACGACATTGAAGAGGATACCGGCGACGAGCCCAGCGACGAGGATTATTCGGACGATCTTTACGATCCGAAGAAAACGCCGCGCTTCTGGAAACGCTACCTGCGCGGCGAACACGCGGAGGACGGCAACGAGGACGTGCATCCCGACAACGAACACGAGGAGGAGCAACCGGTGGGCGAAGAAGAAAACGCAAAAACCGTCAGCAAAGGAAACGCCTTCCTCTATTGGGATCGCACCAAACCGAACTGCCCCCCGCCCGGATTTGACGACCCCGAAGAAGCGGATGAAGAACCCGCCGACGAGGAAGAGAATGCGGACGAGGAAGAATTTGACGAGGATCCCGGCGTAACCGAAGGCTCCGACGAAGACGAAACCGAACCCAACGAACCCTCCGAAGAAGCGGACGAAACCGAAGAGGAGCCTGCCGAAGAGCCGGAAGAGGAAACCGAAGAGGAACCTGCGGAAGAGGAGCCGGAAGAAGAACCGGAACCCGAACCCGAAGAAAAACCGAAAAAGCCCGTCAAAGGCGAGGGCGCAGAAAAGCCCAAAAAGGAATTCTGGTTAAAGCGGTTTTTCGCCTTCCTGTTTGGCAAAAAGCGCAAAAAGAAGAAAAAACCGATCACGCCCGAAGAGGAAGAAAAGAACAATCCCAAAATCCGGGTCTATAACGAAATGGTCCGGCACGCCAAGGATTACGACGAAGGCCCCTTCTCCCGCGAGGGCGTTACCGACGAGGAACTGGGACGGATCTTCCAATACGTGATTTGCGATAACCCCGAACTGTTCTGGGTACACGCCTTCAAATGGAACTCCGCCGAGGTAAGCCTGATCTTCCGCTGCAAAAACGCAAACGGAAAGCTGGACCTCAAACAAATCAAGCGGAAAACCAGAGAGATCAAAAAGGGCGCCCGGTTCTTCACCCGCGGCATTACCCGTCGCACCGATCCCTACAAAGCGCTCGTTACCATTTATCGCCGGCTGATCCTGACGCTGGATTACGACACGGTCGGCCTGAACGCCGACGTGAGCAGCGATCTTTCGCGCGACGATATGATCCGCTCGCTCCACGGCGCGCTGGTAGAGCACAAGGTTGTTTGCGCCGGCTACGCCGTCGCCTTCCAGTACCTGATGCAGTCCATCGGCCTGACCTGCGCCTTTGTGGTCAGCGAGGATCATCCCGGCGGCGGTTGCCATGCTTTCAACATTGTAAAGATCGGCAAGTATTGCTACTACGTGGACGCCACCTGGGGCGACTCCTCCAACACCAAAACCGGCGAGGATCACAAAAACGAGATCCATTACGGCTATTGCTGCGTGCCTTTCCGCGAGTTTGTACGCACCTCCGAGGGCGACCAGTGTTACCACACGCCCCGCAAAGAGTTTTACCCCGACCTGGAAGAGCTGAAAGCCACCAACCACGAGTACCACCGCTACATCAAGGCGTTTATGTCCCGCGTAAATGACGACGAGTTTGCAAAGATCATTGCCCGTCAGGCGCTTACCTATAAGCCTTCCGAAATGGGCGACTTTATCGTTTCGGTGCGTTTTTCCACCTACGAGCTTGCCAAGTGCGCACAGCGGACCATTGGCACGGCAGTAAAGAAAGCCTATGCGCTGGCGGAAAGAAAGAACCGGAAGCGAGCTGAACTGTTGAGCGTTTGCACCGCCTCGTGCGCAAACCCCTCCGGCGTTTTGGAAATCTATTTCCAACAGCCGCAAAAGAAAAAGAAGAAAAAGAAGGATCAAAAAGACGCCTGATTTTTCAAAACAACAAAAAAGCCCCGCGGCGCCGTTCCCGGCGCCACGGGGTGTTTTTTTGCTCTTTATTGCGTTATCCAACTCTCGCTTTATTGTGTTGTCTAAATCGCGTTTATTGCATTGCCCGGATCGCGTTTTCGGTGCCGGAATAGGCCACCGTTTTGTCAAAGCCGAAGGTGATGGTTGAAGCTGCGTTCCTCTCGCTTTTTGCCGCTGCCGCAAAAAGCGTTTGCCGGGTCTCGCGATCCGCCGCGGCGCTTTCCTCGTCCTTATAGAAAACAGCTCGCACCACTTCCATTCCGTCGTCGATCGTTTTGCGCGCCTCAATCGTTGCAACAACGCCGTCCTCGCCCGGCGCCTCCGCAACTTGGAGCCCGACCGAATATCCCGCAGCTCTCAAATTCCGGGCGGCGCGGTCATAGGCGCGGCCGGAACCGCAGGCGGCCGGCAAAAGCGCCGACAACACCAGCGCCGCCAGCAGGAACAGCACGATACTCCGTTTTTTCATACAAAAGTCTCCCTTTTTTCGTTACCAGGTGCTTCTGTAAACCAATATTTATACTATACTTTTGCTTTGCGATAATTATCTCTAATAACCGCTATAGAAATAGGGTTCCCGTTGCGGAGCACATACCAAACATCGAATCCATTTAGCCGGCTTGCTTTGACACCTTTTGCGATTGCGGCACATGAATGCATATCAATTATTTCGTTTTTGTATTCAAGCTTGCCGTCCGCAAGGAGCTTTGCTACAGGTTCGCCTGACTTAAAGCAGACGTCTTCACCTTCTTTGAAGTATCCTGCCGCGATCATTTCCGCCATTGATACTTTCAACGGCTTTTCATCAAATTGCGCTCTTGCAATGGGAGTGTCTTCGTATAATACTTTTGCTAGTCGTTGTTCTCCAAACTTACAATATCTTTTGTCCCTTTCGATCATAATATATTGACGTCCCAGCTTTTTTGCCATTGCACCCGTTGTCATAGTTCCTCCAAACGGGTCGAGAACTATACTCCCCGGTTTTGAGGATATTGCGATGATTCTATAGAGCAATTCTTCCGGCTTCTGTGCGCTGTGAAGCTTGTTTCCTTCTTCGTCTTTCAGCCTTTCAGCCCCTTGACATACCGAGATCCGCCATACCGATCCAAGCTGTTTGCGCGCGCCGCGCGCAAATGCTATGCTGTCAACGGTGTCTGTATTTAGTTCTTTGGCTGTCTTATAGTTGAAATGATACTTTGCCTCTTTCGATTTAGTTGCCCAAATTAGTGTTTCATGACTATTATTTAATCGGGTTCCCATAAAATTCGGCGTTGGGTTTTTCTTGTACCATACGACATCGTTAATAATCCAGTAGCCTATTCTCTGCATTATCGCACCGATGGTGTAAATACACTGCATTCCTCCTATCACCCAAATTGATCCATTTGGCTTTAATACACGGTAGCATTCTGTTAACCAGCTTTTTGAAAAATCTTCATAATCACTAAGTGATTTGAACTGATCCCATTCATCATCACAGCCATCGTATTCTGTTCCTTCTACTCGATTGAGAATTCCGTCAACCCGCATCCAGTAAGGAGGATCTGCAAATATCAAATCGACACTGTTTGCTGGAATTTTTTTCAGTTCTTCAATTGTGTCACCACAGATTATTTCCTCTTTCATTGCGCGTGTTCTCCCTCGTCTTTCAGTAATAACAAGTATACTACTTTATTGCGTGAAAATCAAGCTTAAACGCGATTTAAGTTGCGCCCTGTTGTAAACAATTCGTTACGAAGCTGAATGTATTCCGGTTTGTTTGAGATAAGCTTTGAATAAAGCTTGTAGTTTTCATGCTTTAACTTTCTCAGCGCATCAAGCATTTCGTCGCTTGTGTCGAAATCAGGAATCGCGAGTATTTCGTCGGTTCTTTCTTGCTTATTCCTCTGCAAATACGCTACCATTTCGTCCCAAACGTCCGGTCTGTGAAAGAGCTCTGAGAACAGATCTTCGCCATAGAAAATATGAATGGTAACACCCTCAACCGTTGCGCTCGTTGCCTCTCCCATATAATAGCTTTTATTTTTGACCAAACTGCCATCGATGAACCACATAGTTGCATCAACTATTTTTCCTGGATATTTCCGCTTGAGTAGCATGTACTTCTTGCGGAAATTCTGGTACTGACCACGTTTTTTTGTGCTATCGTGGTCATCTCGGATTTTTTGCTCAATGAGATAAACGGTATCAGCAGTTACAAAAACTTGATCGGCACTTAATGCATTTCCTTCTTCATCATTACCGATACTTTTATCGATGTTGGAATATCCCATTGCACCTATGTATTCGGTGACAATGTCTTCCATGAAGTCACCAAATTTAATCTCTCGGCTCTGTGTAACATTTTGAATGAGCTTCGTTTTTGCATTGCTCAACCGGAAAACGCCAGTATATCTATGTGGGTTTGATACAACAGTTTCCAGCAACTCATAGTAAAATGCACTGTCCGATTTGATCTTTGCATTGAGTTTTGAAATAAAATAGTCATAAGAGAAAATCATTGTTCTTTATCCTTCTTTCTTTAATAAATCGAGCATGTGTGAAACCCGAAAAGGCATCAGTTCATGCAGTCCGAAGTGGTAATTGACAACCACGCCTTTGTGCTGTCCGTCAACAACGTCTCCAAATCCTGATTTCCGGCGGAAACGTCTGGCATCACCGTAGTGATAATAGATTGTTTTAAGCGTTTCGATATCTTGATAATAATAGTTTGTTTTTCCTTCCGGCACGACGCAAGGCCTTTCTAGCAGACACCATAGAATAAAAATGGGGCAACGCTCATTTTCTTGAATTTGAAAATATCTGACCAAATCACTTAGATTTAATGCCATCGTCTGTGACGGCGCTAATTCTGCGTCAGGCAATAATCTTTCGATTGCCATAAATGTTCTTCTTTGTACTTTTACTTCTATAAAAAAACGCTTACCAGTTGGTAAATGTTCAATTTCTATATCGGGATATCCATTCCGCTTACATTTTTGGGCAAAAAATCCGCTAACCATATTAATTTGCTGAATGAGTTGGTTTTCTCGATTTTCGGAAAAAGCAACATCGTTATCAAACAGATACACCCCCTTGCTTTTTCCGTCGCATCTGTTGCTGCAAGTAGAACAATCGAAAACGTAATCTGATACTTCTTCAAAATTAACTGGCATATGCTGCTCCTTATAATTCTATTTCTTTTGTCTGAGCGTCAATCTCAGCAAGTTATGGTATGGCTGCATTTGCACGTTTTTCTGTTTTACAGACCCTCAAATAATTCACTGAGTGTAACATCCAGCCCATCGGCAATCTTTTTGATATTGCAAATTGCAATATTTCGTCGCCCTGCCTCGACCGAAGCAAAATATGTTCTGTCCATTTCAATTTTTAACGCAAACTTCTCTTGGCTGAGTCCTGTCTTTTGGCGAAGCTCTCTAATTCGATTTCCCAAATCTTTTGTAATCATTTTCTTTTACCTCTCTAGCATTTCTACTATAAATTATAGAAATATACTGCATATAAAGCAACGGATTATAAGCAACATCTGACGATTGCTTCACTTTTTCGTGATTCAAATCCAACATTTCAGACACTTTTCGCTTTTTCACAGCAAAAAAAAGAGCGAGGAGTGCGCCAACATTTTTAACAAAATTCGTGTCTAAAAAAACAAAAAACAGGCTTCCGGACGGCTGATCAACCGTCTGAAAGCTCGAAAATACCTGCTTTCTTCATTTTTTCACCGGTAGCCCGACAGGTATTCGGAACGGAACCGCTCTGCGGTTCCTACACAATGCCGCCTGCGGCATTGTGCCTGCTTCCGCCTGCGGCGGAGGCAGGTCGGGCGCGGGTAGGCCAAAAGCAGGGGAGCGGATTTTCCGCTCCCCTGCTTTTGGCCTACCCGACAGGATTCGAACCTGCGGCCTCAAGAGTCGGAGTCTTGCGCTCTATCCAGCTGGGCTACGGGTAG
>CAMPBZ010000002.1 GCA_946641795.1 uncultured Clostridia bacterium | reverse complement strand
AAGAACAACCTTGCGTATTTTCGCGGTACTTTCCGTCATTTTTTCATTTTTGCAAGGGCGAGCGCCTCAACTTTTGCAACGCATTCTTCCACCGTTAAATCCGAGCTATCCAGCAAAATGGCATCCGGCGCGGCAACGGCGGGGGCAATGGCGCGCGTGCTGTCGTTGTGGTCGCGGCGGCGCATATCCTCCAAAACGCTCTCGTAGGAGGTTTCCATTCCCTTTTCTTTCAGCTCCAACCAGCGGCGCTTTGCGCGGCATTCGTCGGAGGCGGTCAAAAACACCTTCAAATCGGCGTTGGGCAAAATCACCGTTCCAATATCTCTGCCGTCCATTACCACGTTGTTTTTTGCGGCGATCTCGCGCTGGGTATCCAAAAGGAAATCGCGAACGGCGGGAATGGCGGAAACGGCAGACGCGTACATTGAAATTTCCGGCGTGCGGATCTTGTTGCCGGTGGCCTCGCCGTTCAGGTAAACCTGTTGGGTGCCGTCGGCTTCATAGCGCAGTTCCAGCGAGATTTCGGGCAGTAATTTTGCAACGCCTTCGGCGTCCTTTGGGTCAACGCCTTTGCGCTGCGTATAAAGCCCGATGGCGCGGTAAAGCGCCCCGGTATCTACATAGATCAGCCCCATTTTGGCGGCCAGCGCCTTTGCAACGGTAGATTTTCCAGCTCCGCTCGGGCCGTCAAGCGCGATTTGAAAGCTCATAAACGATCGATCCTCTCTATCGGATTTTTATTCTTCCGCGATCTTTGCGGCGTTCTTGCCGGCAAGCGACGCGGTGGAAAAGGCAATTTGCAGGTTAAAACCGCCGGTGTAGGCGTCAACATCCAAAATTTCACCGGCAAAATACAGCCCCTTGACCAGGCGGGAGCCCATGGTTTTGGGATTGACCTCGGCAACGGCTACCCCGCCGCGCGTAATGATCGCCTCGCTGATGGGGCGCAGGCCGGAAAGCGGGATGCGGAAACATTTGAGCCGGGAAAGAATGCTTTTGCGCTCCTCTTTGGTAATGGAATTGACCTTTTTGCGCGGGTCGATCCCGGCCAAAGAGACAAAAGGCGCAATCATTTTTTGCGGGAGCAGATCGTCCAGCGAATTGGCAAAATCGCGGTTTTTGTACTTGGAAAAGTCCGAAAGCAGGCGCTCGTCCAGCTTTTCGGGCGAAAGCGCGGGTTTGAGGTCGATCTGCGCCTCGTATTTCCCCGGAACAATATCCGAAAGGTGCGCCGAAGCCGAGAGCACCGTCGGGCCGGAAAGCCCGAAATGCGTAAACAACAGCTCGCCAAAATCCTCGTAAACGGTTTTACCGCTTGCCGTTTCTACAATTTGCAGGCCGATATTCCGCAAGGAAAGCCCCTGCATTTGCTTGCACAGGTCGCCCGCCTCCACAAGCGGCACCAGCGAGGGACGAACGGGGGTAACGGTATGCCCCAGCTCCTTGGCCATCCGGTAGCCGTCGCCTTCGGAGCCGGTTTTGGGATAGGATTTTCCGCCGGTGGCAAGAATGACCGCGTCGGCCTGCAGAGCCTCTCCGCTCCCGGTCAAAACCCCGGTCACACAGCCTTCTTTTTGGAGAACGGCTTGTACGCGGGGATGTAAAACGCGAACGCCCAGCGCGCGGCAACGAGCCGCAAGCGCATCGGCAATATCGTCGGCCTTGTCGGAAACCGGAAACACGCGGTTTCCCCGCTCCACTTTGAGCGGTACGCCAAGCGCTTCAAAAAGCGCCATTGTATCGGTGGGGTTCATTTCCGCAAGCGCGGCGTAGAGGAAGCGCGGATTGGTTGGCACGTTGGAAAGAAAATCCTCGCGCTCGCAAAAATTGGTCAGGTTGCACCTGCCCTTGCCGGTAATGCGGAGCTTTTTGCCAAGGCGATCGTTCCGCTCGGCAAGAACGACCTGCGCCCCTGCCTCGGCGGCGCGGAGCGCCGCCATCATTCCGGCGGCGCCGCCGCCGATCACAACGACTGTTGGAAGATCAGCCGTTTTTCTTTTCGTAAACATCGTAACGATCCCAAATATCTTCCAGCTCGTGCAGACGGCGGTCAAGCACATCCTGGTTGCGGCGGGAGAGCGCAACGATCAGGGCGTTGATAATGCTCATAGGCGCGACGAGCGAATCCACAAACGAAGCCATATCGCTCTGCGCCGTTAAAAGCTGGTCGGCCAGCGGCGCCAGCGGCGAATGCGCGCCATCGGTAAGAGCAACGACGTTTGCGCCTTTTGATTTTGCATATTCCGCCGCGTTGATCACGCGCTTGGAATACCGCGGAAAGCTGATTGCGATCATCACGTCGCCGGGGTGGATCTGCAAAAGCTGCTCAAACAGCTCGCTGCCCGAAGTAGATTGCAACAGTTTGACGCGGTCGAAGATCATACGCAGATAGTAGTTCAAAAATCCGGCAAGGTAGGAAGAAGAACGCACGCCGACGATATAGACGTTATCGGCATTTGCAATTTTTTCAACCGCTTCCTTGAAAAACGCCTGGTTGGTATGCTCAATGGTCTTGCGAATGCGGTCGGCATCCGAAAGGAGCACCTTTTCCAGAATATTGGCGTTTCCGAGCAGTTGGTTGGTCACTTCCATACGCTGGAAGGAGGTCAGCCGGTTGCGCATCAGGGATTGAAGCGAGCTTTGAAAATCGGGATACCCGTCAAAGCCCAGCTCAATAGCAAAACGAACCACCGTGGATTCGGAAACGCCGACGATCTCGCTCAATTTGGAGGCGGTGATATAGGCGGCTTTTTCATATTGCTGCAAAATAAAGCTGGCAATGCGTTTTTGCCCCTTGGAAAATGTGGGCATACGCTCTTCAATTTGTTTCAGAAGATCCGAATTCATAGTTTTTCCTCTCGGTTTACATAAACGTTACCTTACTATTATAGCAAAGTTAAGCAAATATGTCAATGGAGTTTGCAAAAAATCAGGCAAATTATGCAAAAATGCCGGCTTTTTCTCGCTTGAAAAAGCCGGCAAAGGGGATTTTTGCAACCTGTTCGGTTCAATCGTCGCAGTTTTCCCAGTTGTGGTAAACGTCCATCACGTCGTCGTCCTCTTCCAGTTTCTCGATCAGAAGGGACATAAACTTAATATCGTCCTCGTTGGTGAGGGTAACGTAGTTGGAGGCCTGCTTGGTTTTTTCGGCGGAAAGGATCTCGTATCCCGCTTTGGCAAGATCTTCCTGAATGCCGTAAACGTCGTCCGGCTCGGTGGTAACAATAAAGACTTCCCCGTCGGATTTGAAATCGGTTGCGCCGGCTTCCAGCGCCTTTTCCATCAGCTCATCCTCGTTGATGTCCCCATCCTCGTTGTTGATGACGATTTCGCCCACATCGGTAAAGAGATACCCCACGCAGCCGGTTTGCCCCATATTGCCGTGGTATTTGGCAAAGTAGGCGCGCACGTTGCCCGCGGTGCGGTTGCGGTTATCGGTGGTGGCGGTGACGATGACGGCAATGCCGGCGGGGCCGTAGCCCTCGTAGGTAACTTCCTCGTAGCTTTCGCCGGTGGAGCCCATTGCCTTTTTGATGCAACGCTCGATATTATCGTTGGGAACGTTGTTGGCTTTGGCTTTTTGGATCAGGTCGCGCAGTTTGGAGTTGGAAGCGGGATCGCCGCCCCCTTCTTTGACCGCAACGGTGATCTCCTTACCGATTTTGGTAAAAATCTTGCCTCTTGCGGCGTCGGTCTTTTCTTTTTTGTGTTTGATGTTCGCCCATTTGCTGTGTCCGGACATAGTAGGTATTCTCCCTTCGATTGATTAAACTTTTTCGGTACGGCGCAGGCAGATCAGATCGAACGCGTTGCCAAGCACCGTTTTGGCAGCCGCGGTCAGGTTCAGGCGCGAAGCGCGCACGGCAGGATCGGCCGCCGTGTGGATCGGGCAGTTATGATAGAAGCGGTTGAAGTCCGCCGCAACATCCAGAATAAAGCGCGTAACAATGCTCGGCTCATAGTCGGCCAGCGCGTTGCATACCCGCTCGCCGAAACGACAGAGGGTTTTTACAAGCGCCGCCTCTTCCTCGCAAGTAATTTGCACCGTTTTGCCGTCGTTGCCGCCGGCTTTTGCAAGCACCGAGCAGGCTCGCGCGTAGGTGTACTGCACGTAGGGGCCGGTGTTGCCGTCAAAATTGAGAGCCTCGTCCATTGTGAAATTAATATCCTTCATCCGGTTGTTGGAAAGATAGTAGAACACAATGGCGCCAACGCCAACCGCCTCGGCGATCTCGTCGTCGTTTTCGGCGATCTGCCCTTTTTCACGGCGGATCTCGCGCACCTTTTCAATGGCGCGTTCAAACAAATCTTTCAAAAGCACCACGTTCCCGGTGCGGGTCGCCAGCTTTTCGCCGCCCAGGGAAACGGTACCGTAAGGAACATGAACAAGCTCGTTGTACCACGGGTAGCCCATCAGCTCCACCACCTTGAACCACTGCGCAAAGTGGAGCGATTGCTGGGCGCTGGTAATGTAAACGGCTTTATCGAAATGATAGGTCTCTTTGCGGTAAACGGCCGCGGCAATATCCCGCGTGGGATAGAGGGTTGAACCGTCGCGTTTGAGGATCAGGCAGGGCGGCATATTGTAATCCGAAAGATCCACAATCGAGGCGCCGTCGTCAATTTTGAGCAGACCTTTTTTGCGCAGCAATTCGATTTGCGCCGGCATTTTATCGGTGTAAAAGCTTTCGCCGAGGTAGGAATCAAAGGTGATGCCGAGCTGCTTGTAGGTCTTTTCGTACTCTTCCAAGCTGATGTCCACAAACCAGCGCCAGAGGGCAAGATTTTCCTTATCGCCCGTTTCCAGCTTATGAAACTCGGCGCGCGCCGCGTCGGCAAGGTCTTCACGCGGTGCAATTCCCTTTTCGGGATCGCCCTTGATCTCGTTGTTGATGCGAACGTACAGCTCCACCAGCCGGGCAATGCCGCCGGTTTCCACCTCCTGCCGATTGCTCCAAAGGCGGAAGGCAAGAATGAGCTTGCCGAATTGCGTACCCCAGTCGCCCAGGTAGTTGATGCCGAAGCAATCGTACCCAGCAAACTCGTGCAGTTTGCGAATGGAGTGGCCGATGACCGTTGTGCCCAAATGGCCGATGTGGAAGGGCTTTGCAACGTTCGGCGAGGAATAGTCAAGCACGACCTTTTTCCCTTTGCCAAAGGTTTGCGCGCCGTAACGGTCGCCTTTTTGCAGGATTTCGGGTACAACATCACTTTCCAGATACCCGTTTGCAACGGTAAAATTCAAATATCCGTTTACAGCGGTCACCGAGCCGATGGCGCGATCCTTCACCGTTTCGGCAAGCGTTTGCGCAATTTGCACCGGCGAACGGCGCAGCGCTTTGCTCAACCGGAAGCACGGAAAGGCAAGGTCGCCCATTGCGGGGTCGGGCGGGTATTCCAAAAGTCCCGCAACTTCCGCCGCGGTCAGGCCGTGGTCGGGATTGATCGAATTGACCCCGGTCAGAATGGCTTCCGCCACTCGTTTTTTGATGGTTTGCATAGTTTGGTTTCCTTTATTTTCAATTTGGTATATTTTTCAGTCTTTTTGCGTAAAATTGCCGGTTTTTGCCCCAATAAACCCCAAAAGTACCGTGGAATTCAACAAAAGCTGTGCGCCGCGCCTACCGGAGCTGACGGTGATTTCGGCATAATCTTCGGCCGATTTTTCCACAAAAGTGGGAAATTTTTTCTTCATTCCAATAGGCGAAACGCCGCCGCGGATATAGCCGGTTAAGGCAAGCAGATCTTTCACGTGCACCATTTCAATCTTCTTATTTCCGGTCAAAGCGGCGGCACGGCGAAGGTCGATTTCTTCGTTTACCGGAATACAAAACACCAGGTACCCGGTTTTATCCCCTTTTGCCACCAGCGTTTTGAACATTTGCTCCGGCGGAAAGCCCAGCGTTTGTGCAATGTGCATTCCCGAAAGGTCGGTTTCGTCCACCTCGTATTCCAGAATTTGATACGGGATCTTTGCGGCGTCCAGCATTCGCATTGCGTTGGTTTTGTTCATAGCGTTCCCTCTTTGCGGTATTCGGCAATCATTTCACGCGCGGCCTCGCGTGCCGCCTCGGTGATATGAATGCCGCCGAGGATGCGGGCGATCTCCTCCACGCGCTCGTCGCTTTCCAGTTCCCGAACGTCGGTCTCGCTTCTTCCCTCGCGCTCGGTCTTGCTGACCAGATAATGCGTATCGGCAAGCGATGCGATCTGCGCGCTGTGGGTCACGCACAAAACCTGCGCGGTTTTGGCGGTTTGCAGGAGCTTGATGCCGATTTTGCGAGAGGTTTTGCCCGAAATGCCGGTGTCGATCTCGTCAAACACCACCGTTTCGGCGCCCTCGCGATCGTTGATGACCGAGCGAATGGCCAGCATAATGCGCGAAAGCTCGCCGCCCGACGCGATTTTGGTCATTGGCAGGAGCGGCTCGCCGGGGTTGGAGGCAATGAGGAACTCGGCCTCGTCGGCTCCGTTCTCATTTGGCTCGCAAGAGGAAAGTGAAATATCAAACCGAACCTTCGGCATATCCAGAAACGCCAGCGTTTCGGTGACCTGCGCGGTGATCTCCCGCACGGCGGCCTTGCGCTTTTCGCGCAGTTTTGCGGCAAGGGCCTCCACCTCTCCCCGCAGGCGTTTGCAATCGGCTTCCAGCTCGTCGCGCCGTTCATCCGAGCAATCGATCAATTCCAGCTCCCCGGCCGCGCGGTTGCGGAAGGCAAGCACCTCGGCAATGGTGGCGCCGTACTTGCGTTTGAGCTTGGAAATGGCTTCCAGCCGGGCTTCCAGCCGGTCGATGCGCGCGGTGGGGTCTCCGGCATCGCTTTCTGCAAAGGAAAGCGCCGTTTCGGAAATATCGGTTAATTCGCTCTCCACACGCGCCAGGCGATCTACAAGCTCCTCGGCGCCGTCAACGATCCCCGAAAGCGCGGAAATGGCACTTCCCGCCCGGCGGACAAGCGCCGCGGCATTGATCTTTTCCCCGCCGGTCAGGGCGCGGTAGGCAAGATCGGCATTTTGGTTGAGCTTTTCCAGGTTTAACAGGCGGTCGCGCTCTTTTTCGGCGGCCTCTTCCTCGCCCTCGCGCAGTTTGAGCGCGTCAATATCGGCGATTTGATAGCGGAGCATTTCCTTTCGGCGCAGGGTTTCGGCGGCGTCGGCCGAGAGGGCGGCAAGCTTTGCCTCAACCTCCCGGTAGGCGTGATAGATCTCCCGGTAAGCGGCCAATTCGGCGTCGGGCTTGCAATAGGCATCCACCATAGAAAGATGCCCCGATTTTTGCAACAATTTCTGGCTATCCGACTGCCCGTGAATGCTGACGAGCATTCCGGCAATTTTGCGCTGCATTGCCTGCGTTACGATCTGCCCGTTCATCCGCGTTTGCGATTTGCCGTCGGCAAACAGCGTTTTTTGCAGGAGCAGGACGCCGTCCTCGCAGGAAACGCCCATTTCCGAGAGCTCGGCAACGAGCGGCTCGGAAAGCGCCTCAAACACGGCGCTGACGGTTGCCTTGCTTTCGCCGGTGCGCACCAGCTCGCGCGAGACGCGATTGCCGAGCAGCAAGTTCAAGCTATCGATCAAAAGCGATTTTCCCGCGCCCGTTTCGCCGGTCAGCGCCGAAAAGCCGGGGCGAAACTCTACGTTTACGCGCCGGATAACGGCAATGTTCTCAATTTGAAGCGAAGTGAGCATCAGACATTCTTTAACAGGTCGTGAACCTGTTTTGCAAGCGCATCGGCGCTTTCGGGATCAACGGCAAGTACAAAAATGGTATCGTCCCCCGCAATGCAGCCGAGGATCTGGTGCAGTTTCATATGGTCGATCCCGGCGGCAACTGCCGAAGCAAGACCCGGATAGGTTTTGAGCACGGTAATGTTGCCCGCATTGCTGACGCTGACGATGGAATCCATCAGCGCGGCGCTGAATTTTACACTGGGCGTATCCTCGATCCTTCTGGGCAGAACGTAGCGGTATCTTCCCTTTCCGGTGGTCATTTTGGCAATTTTCAGCTCGCGAATGTCACGCGAAACGGTTGCCTGCGTGACTTCGTAGCCGTTCTCGCGGAGCTTTTCGATCAATTCCT
This sequence comes from uncultured Clostridia bacterium, assembly GCA_946641795.1. Classification (GTDB taxonomy): domain Bacteria; phylum Bacillota; class Clostridia; order Oscillospirales; family CAG-272; genus UMGS1865. Next base: position 14,644 of record CAMPBZ010000002.1, on the reverse strand, counting down.
CCTGGGTTTCGATCTCATAGCGCGAGATCAGATCCAGCAATTTTTCCTGTCTGTTCTTTTTCATTTCTTTCTCTCCGTTTCAAAAGTGTGCTTCCCGCATTTTGCGGCAAAATTTTTGATAAAAAGCGTTTGGCTTCAAGCGGATCAATTTGGTGACCTGTTCGGATTTGGTGATCCGGACAACCTGGTTGCGGTAAACTTCAAAGTTCATCCTTCCGTCCACCGTTAAAAAGAGCATTTTTTCGCGCGCGCAGATATTTTTGATTTCCAGCGTGGATTGATCGGAGAAAATGAGCGGCCGCGCGGCAAAGGAATGCGGGCAAATAGGGGTCACGCAGAACGCCGGAACGGCCGGGTCCACAATGGCGCCGCCTGCCGACATTGAATAGGCGGTGGAGCCCGTGGGCGTTGCAACGATCAACCCGTCGGCGCGGTAGATGGTAACCGGCGCGCCGTTCTCGGAAAGCGCCATATCAATAATGCGGGAGACCGAACCGTTGGAAATGGTGGCGTCGTTGAGCGCGTGGCAGAAGGAGCGGGGCTCGCCGCGCTCCGAGAGCAGTTCTACGCGGAGCATTGCGCGCGTTTCCAGCCAAAAATCGTCGTTGATCAGGCGCGAAAGGTAGGAAAGCTCATTCAAATCCAGCTCCGCCATAAAGCCGAGCCGACCGAGATTGACGCCCAGAATAGGCTTGTTGCTGACTGACGCCCGCCGCGCCGCTTCCAGAATGGAGCCGTCGCCGCCCAGAACGATGATGGCGTCGGCCTCATCGTAAAGCGCGTCCATGGGCAGATACCGGAAACTTTCGCGGTGCACGCCCGAACGGATCAGCTTTTCGCGATTGAATGCGGCAATCAAAATCTCGCCGCCAGCCTCTTCCAGCTTGTCGGCAACCTGCCGCGCCGCCTGCGCTTTCTCGTAAAAATTGAAATTGGTCAACAATGCAAATTTGCGCATATCATTTTCCCCCTTTGTTGGGTTGTATCACTTGACGGATCCGGGCTTCGTCAACAGCGGGAGCGCCCGGCTCCGTAGAAAAGCAAAGTAAAAATTCGCGGTTTCCGTCGCCGCCCGAAATGGGCGAAGGGATCAGCCCGCAAGGCGTAAGCCTCGCCGCCTTTCCCGCCTGCAACACCCGCTCGATTGCCGCTTGATGCGCCGCGGGGTCTTTGACGACGCCGCCTTTCCCGATGGCCGACCGGCCGACCTCGAATTGCGGTTTGACAAGGCAGACCGCCTTCCCGCCCGGCAAGAGCAAGCCCGGAAACAGCGGGATAAGATAGGTTGCCGAAATGAAGGAAACGTCCATTACGATCAGCCCGACGCGCCCGCCGATCATTTCGGCGGTCATGTAGCGCGCGTTGCAATGCTCCATACATCTGACGCGCGGATCCTCGCGCAGTTTTTTTGCAAGCTGATCGCTCCCCGCGTCCACCGCGCAAACGTTTGCCGCGCCGCGTTGCAGCAAACAATCGGTAAAGCCGCCGGTAGAGGCGCCGATATCCAAAGCAGAAAGACCGGAAACGTCAATTTGAAACGCGTCCAGCGCCGCTTCCAGCTTCAATCCGCCGCGCCCGACGTAGGGCATATCGTCCAGCACGGTGATCTCCGCCCCCGGCAAAATCTCCTGCGAGGGCTTTTCCACCGGCGTGCCGTTGCAAAGAACGGCGCCGCTTTCGATCCACTTTTTGGCGCGTTCCCGGCTGGGCGCGTATCCATTTTCAACCAGATAGACGTCCGCCCTCATTTTACCAGCGCGGGAAACGGAAGCAGCGAGAGCAGAATGGCGCAGGCAACGCCGATGGCAAAGCCGACCGCAACCTGCGATACGGTATGCCCGAGCGAGGTTTTGAAGAGCTTGCCGTCCTCCGGCGCAGGCTCGCGTTCCTCCTCTACCATCCGGTTCAAAAAGCGCGCGTGACGCTCGGATTCAAAGCGGACGGCAGTAGCGTCGGTCATAATCACCAGCGCAAAAAGGCCCGAAATAATGGGGAGTGGCGAAGTCAAACCCTCGGTAATAATCAGCGCCGTCGTCAGCGAAATGGTCGCGGCCGTATGGGCACTGGGCATTCCCCCGGAGCCGCACAGAATGGTAACCAGGCTCCGGCGTTTCTTTTTGATCAAACCAATGATGATTTTAATGGTTTGCGCGATCACCCAGGCGGAAAGCGTACTCCAAAACCAGTAATTTTTGAAAAGATCCATCATTTGTTCCTCGTTTTATTTCTTTCTCGTTGCAAGCCATTTGGCAAGCGCGATCAAAATTTCGTTGTTTTCAAAAAAGCGAATGGCGTCAACGGCCTCCGCCGTGAGACGGTCGGCATAGAACTGCGCTTCCTCGACCGAATAGAAGGAAAGGAAGGTGTTTTTTTCGTGTTCCAGGTCTCCGCCCGTTTTCTTACCCAGCGATTGCTCGTTTCCGGTCTGATCCAGAATATCGTCCACAATTTGGAAAGCCAAACCGATCTTTTCTGCGTACAGGATCACCTTTTCCATTGCCGCGTCGCCCGGCGAAATGCCGGCAGCAAGCGCGCCGAGAACGCAGGAAGCGTTGATCAGCGCCCCAGTTTTGAGCGAATGCAGTTTCAAAAGCTCCTCCGGCGACAGTTTGCGGTGCTCGCCTTCTATATCCATCACCTGCCCGCCGATCATTCCGTAGCGCCCGGCGTTGGCGGCAAGATAGGCGGTTGCCATAGCGGCAATTTCGGGTGTGACGGCGGTATTGGTGGCCGCGACCTCAAAAGCTCCCGTCAGGAGTGCGTCGCCGGCCAAAAGCGCAACGGCCTCGCCGAACACTTTATGGTTGGTGGGCTTGCCCCGGCGCAAATCGTCGTTGTCCATACAGGGCAGATCGTCGTGGATGAGCGAATAGGTATGGATCATTTCCACGGCGCCGGCAAACGGGATTGCGGCCGTTTCATTTCCGCCGACCATCCGGCAAAACTCCAAAACCAGCGTTGGGCGAATGCGTTTTCCTCCTGCAAACAAGCTGTATTGCTCGGCTTCGAGCAGCGCCTTCAAATCCGGGTCCTCGGAATAAATGCCGCGCAAAAAATGCTCGGTGACCGTGGCGTTGCGATCCAGGATCAGGCGCAAGGCTTCCTCGGTCATTCCTCGTCCTCCCCGGCGGCGTCCATATCGTTCAGAACGGCGGTACCGTCCGGCTGTACCGAAAGGATTTTCACCTTTTGCTCGGCGGCGTCCAGCGCCCCGGTGCATTCGCGCACCAGGCCGATCCCTTCTTCATAGAGCTTTAAGGACGCTTCCAAGCCGTCGTTTCCGGCATCCAGGCGGCGAACGATCTCTTCCAGCCGCTCCAAAGACGCCTCAAAATCTGCTTTTTTCTTTTTTTCAGCCATTGCTTTCTCCTTATGAACAATTAAAGTTCAGAACCGATCGATTGGACAACAACATTTGCTGTACCGTCCGAAAAGCGCACGGCAAGCGCATCTCCGGCGTGCAACTCCTTTGCCGAGGAAACGACAACGCCGTCTTTTTCCACTTCTGCATACCCGCGGGAAAGGACGTGCAAGGGGTTCATTGCTTCCAGTTTGGCGGCTATGCGCGCAAGATCGCCGCGCCGTTTGGTAAAGCGCATTTGCAAGGCTTGCGAAAGCCGCCTTTCCAGATCGGCAACGTGCAGCCGGAGCGGATCCAACAGCGTTTCCGGTCTTGCCAGCGCGCGGGAGGAGGCAAGCTGGTGCAAATACCGCCGCTCCCCTTCCAGCTTTGTGCGCAGGCGGCGCTCCATTCCGGCCGCATAGCCGAGAAAGAGCTGTTTGAGCTCCCGCGCGTCTGGAACGGCTAATTCCGCCGCGGCGGAAGGCGTTGGTGCGCGCAGGTCGGCAACAAAATCGCAAATGGTAAAGTCCACCTCGTGCCCCACGGCCGAAATGATCGGAACCGAGCAATCGGCAATCACGCGGGCGAGGACTTCGTCGTTAAACGCCCAAAGATCCTCGGCGGAGCCGCCGCCCCGCCCGATGATGATGACGTCGGCAAGCCCGGAGTTTTGGAAGAACAGCACGCCGGAAGCCAACTGCCCGGCGGCGCCCTCCCCCTGCACCGCTGCGGGATACAGGATCATTTGCGCGTACGGGAACCGGCGGGAAAGAATGTTGCGGATATCCTGAATGGCCGCGCCGGTCGGCGAGGTGATGACCCCGATGCGCGCCGGAAATTTGGGGATCGGCTTTTTGTGCGCCGGATCAAACAGCCCTTCGGCCTCCAACCTGCGGCGCAGTTGCTCGAACTGCAAGGCAAGAATGCCGGCGCCGTCCGGCTGGATCTCGTTGACGTATATTTGATATTGCCCGCCCGCGGAATACACCGAAACGCGGCCGCTGACGATGACCTTCATCCCGTCCTCCGGCACAAACGCAAGGCGCATTGCCTGCGTGCGGAACATTACCGCGCGGATCTGCCCTTCGGGATCTTTGAGCGTAAAATACAGATGCCCGGAGCGAGGCGCGGAAAAATTGGAGATCTCGCCGCGTACCAGAACGCCCGACAACAGCTCGTCCGCGTCCATCCGCATCCGCAGATATTCGTTGAGTTGATAAACCGAAAGCGGTTCCCGATCCATCCGCATACGATCTCCCCCTTTCCCGAAAAAATCAGTTTGCCTGCTCCTTCAAATAGGTTTTTCTGCAAAGCAAGGCAATTCCCGCGGCGTTATCGGCCGAAAACTCCGGCGCCGCAAAATAGCTTTCCTTCCGCTTGCCCAAACGGGATTGCAAGAAAGAATTGCTCATTACGCCGCCGGCGTAAACGATGGGAAGACCCGGGCAGAGCGCCTCGGCTCCGGCAGTCATCTTTTCCAGCGTTTTGGCTAAAAATTCAAAAACAAACGCGCTGACAAGCGCCCGATCCCCGGTTTTTGCCCAAAGACCGGCGGCAAGATTTTCCAAGCCCGAAAGATGGCACTCGGCGCCTTTGACCGAGACGCGCGCGGGCGGAACTTTGCCCGAACAGGTTGCGGCAAGCTGTTCCATCTCCCTGCCGCAGGGGAATTTCAAGCCCATCAGAACGCCGATGCGGTCAATGGCCTGCCCGGCGTGCAGATCGGCGCTTCCGCCGAGGAGCGAGACCGAAAAGCCTGGTTCCGCCGGCTGAACGCGAAGCACCTCTGTCGTCCCGCCGGAAACGTGGAACGCCAAAAACTCCCGCGCCGCAAAATCCGTTTTCCCGGCCGAGTACAGCGCCGCCATGATATGCCCTTCCTGGTGGGCAAAGCGGTAAACCGGCGCGTCAAGCGGCGCCGCAAGCGACTTTGCCGCCGCAACGCCCGAAAGAAAACACGGCATATAGGAACCTTCGCACCGGCGCGGGCGTTCCGAAACGCCAACGGCAAGCACGCGCTTGCCGCAAATTGCCTCGCGCAATTCGTCCATTGCAAGCGGCAGGTTTTTCACGTGGGCAAACACGGCGTCGCTCTGCCGCAGCCCGCGCTCCCCGTTTGCAACCGGCAACGGAACGCGAACATTGGCAAACACGTTGCCTTCTTCGTCGCAGGCGGCGCAGGAGGTGGTATAGTTGCTGGTATCAATTCCGATAAAGCACGCGTTCATTCCCGGTTTCCCAACTCGTTTTTCACGCTGTTCAAAATGCCGTTGACAAAGGCTTTTGCCTTTTCGTCGTCGTACTTTTTGGTAAGCTCGATCGCCTCGTTGATCGAAACGCGCACCGGAATATCCTGCCGGTTCAGCATTTCAAAAACGGAAAGCCGCAGGATATTGCGGGTAACGGGCGCGATCCGTTCAACCGCCCACCCTTTGGAATATTTGGAAATATACTCGTCGATCTTGCTTTTTTGATCCAATACGCCGAAATAGACTTCCGGAATATAAGCGTCCACGGCGATCTCGCGGGTCTCCGTTGCCAGGCGGTAAATTTCCGCCGGCTCGGTATCTTGATGAAATTCGGTTTCAAAAAGCAGTTCTAAAACACGTTCTCTGGATTCGCGTCTTGAAATTTGAGCCATTTTCTGGTCCTTTCCGATGGTCTTCCGGTTTTTCCGAAAGAGTTTCCACTATATAATTCATATCTATTATACTGATTTTACCAACTTTGTCAAGCAAAAAATGAATATTTTTTCTGATTTATACATATTTCCCGCACATTTTCCAGAATGAAGGCCCCAAAAATGCAAATACTGAATGAAAACGAGCAAACAAAGGGAGAAAGAATGAAACTTTTTCGGATAACCGCCTGTTTTTTTCTGGCTGTTTCGCTCCTCTTTGCGCTTCCCCTTCCGACAAGCGCGCAAGAAGCGACCAAAACGGATTGGAGCCGCGTTTTCTTTTTGGGCGAGTCCACCACGGCGCACCTGCGCCGGCGCGGAACATTGCTTGGGCAATACGCAAAAACCAACGTGCTGGCGCCCGACTCGGGAACGTTGACCCTTTCCTCCCGTACGCTGGCGCAAACAATCCGGAAAGACGGAACGACCGAAAAGATCAGCATTCTGGAAGCCATCCGGCAAAAAACGCCGCCGATTTTGATCCTTTCGTTCGGGCTCAACGGGATTGCCGGGTTCCACCAAAACGAAAACAACTACTTGCAACTTTACCGAAAGCTGATCCAAACCATTCGCCAGGCCTCGCCCGATACCCTGCTGATCCTGCAAACGATCTACCCGGTGGCAGAGCGCCAAACAAACTGGAAATTTTCGGCCCCGCCGGGAGAGGTCAATTTGTGGATCGTGTTGCTGAACCGACGCTTGCAGGAGCTGGGCGCCGGCGAGAACCTTCCTGTTTTGGACACCGCCGCGCTCCTCCGGGACGAAACCGGATTTTTGAAGCCGTTGTACTCGGCCGACGGGATCCACCTGACAAACGCCGGATACGACGCGGTTTTACGGTATATTGCGGAAAATACGGAGAAATTACGCCTATGAAAAAGTTGATTTTTGCGGTACTTTCCATATTATTTTTGCTTTTTCCTTCCTGCGGCGCACAAACCTACCGGAACGATTTTTCGGCCGAGGAGCTTTGCAAAAAGTGCGCCGAAGCGATGGAAATTGAGGAGCCGGAAACCGAGGGCGCCGAGGCGTTCCCCGAAGAAAACCGGCCGGGACTTGCGCCCGAAGTTGCGGTTTGCTACTCGGCAAACGGGAGCAATCTGGACGAGATTGGCATTTGGAAAGCGACCGGCGAAAAGCCGCGGCAGGTGGCAACCTTTGTTGCAAATTCCCTTTTTGACCGCTATTTGGAGAACGAAGCCTTTTATCAATCCTATCTTCCCGAAGAGGCGCCCAAGTTGCGAGACACCGAGGTGCGGGTATACGGCAATTACGTGGTTTACGCCGCGCTTTCGCCCGAACGAAAAAAAGCGTTTTTCCAATTCCTTGAAAAAACGCTTGCAAAAGCAGAACAGCCGGCTGTTCAGGCCGGCTGTTTGATTTATTTTTCCAACAGTTTTTCCACCGCGGCAATGCGCACGCAAACGGTGAGCACCTGCATTGCCTGGTAAAGCTCTTCCTCCTCCGGGAAGGTGGGGGCAATGCGGATATTGCTATCCTGCGGGTCTTTGCAATAGGGGTAGGTCGCGCCGACGTTGGTGAGTTTTACGCCCGCCTCTTTGCAAAGCGTATAGGCGCGTTTGGCGCACCCTTCCATTACATACAAACTGACGAAATAGCCGCCGGCAGGATCGGTCCAGCGCGCAATATCAAGGTCTCCGAGATCGCGCTCCAAAGCCCCCAGAACGATTTGGAACTTGGGGCGGATCAAATCGGCAAGCAACATCATGTGCATTTTGATATTTTCGGCACTGCCGTCAAAATACCGGACGTGGCGCAGTTGATTGATCTTATCAAAACCGATGGTCTGCGCGCCGATAATTGGCATAATTTGCGCCAAATTCTCGCGCGAGGCCGCCATAATGGCAACGCCGGAGCCGGGGAATGTGATTTTGGACGTGGAAGCGAAGAAGAATACGCGGTTGGGGTTCCCCGCCCGGTTGCAGGCGTCAAAAATATCGGCAAGTTTTTCCGAACGGTTTGGGTAAAGATCGTGAACGGCGTAGGCGTTATCCCAAAAGATGCGAAAATCCTTTGCCGCCGTTTTCATTGTGCCGAAACGGGCGACCGTTTCCTCCGAATAGGTAATGCCATCCGGGTTGGAATACTTGGGGCAACACCAAATGCCCTTGATTTGCGGGTCGGCCGCGGCAAGGCGCTCCACCTCGTCCATATCCGGGCCGGTAGGCGTCATTGCAACCGGGATCATCTCAATTCCCAGCGACTCGCAAATGGCAAAATGGCGGTCGTAGCCCGGCGCCGGGCAAAGGAAGCGCACCACCGGCTCGCGGCACCAGGGGCGGTCGCTATCGCAAACGCCGTACAAAAGCGCGCGCGCAACGGCGTCATACATCAGGTTCAGCGAAGAGTTACCGCCAATGAAGAGGTTTTCCTCGCGCAACCCCAACAGCTCGGCAAACAGCCGTTTCGCCTCGGGGATCCCATCTAACACGCCGTAGTTACGGCAATCAAACCCGCCCTCGGAGCGGCAGTCGGTAGAGGAAACGATGCAATTGAGCATTCCGCGCAACATTTCCAGCTGTTTTGCGCCCGGTTTTCCGCGCGAAAGATCCAGCGAGAGGTGCTTTTCCAGAAACGCCTCGTATTCAGCTTGCAATGCGACAAGTTCTTTTTGCAGTTCCTGCCGTTTCATTTCTGCATATTTCATAACGAACGATTTTCCTTGATAAATTGGATTTGTAGTAACAGCCTATGCCGCGCGCGGATCAGGTGCTTTCCAATGCGGCGGTTCCGGCTGGCTCGAAAGCCTAAACAGTATAGCACTAATTGACAGCGATTTCAAGTATTTTTGCAAAAATATTTTATTAAAATTGCAAATATTCTCTTTAATCAGAATTTTTTCCAAAAATCGGCGGCAAGTTCTGCAATCTCCTGCGCACTTTTTGCATATACAATGCCATTCCAATGTTCGGGCATCAGCGCGCGATAGCGCGGCTCGGCCCAACGGTCGTCGGCAAGAACGATCACGCCGCGGTCGGTCTCGCTGCGGATCACGCGGCCCGCCGCCTGCAACACGCGGTTCATTCCGGGATAGGTATAGGCGTAATCGTAGCCGCTTTCGCGGGTGGTCTCGTAATAGTCGCGCAGAATGTTGCGCTCGTCCGAAAGCCCCGGCAAACCTACGCCAACCACAACGGCGCCGATCAGGCGCCCGCCGGGCAGGTCCACCCCTTCCGAGAAGGAGCCGCCCAGCACGCAAAAACCGACGCGGAGCTTGCCATCGTCAACAAAAGCATTCAAAAAGGCTTCTTTGGCCTCGGCCGTCATCCCGCGCGTTTGCAGAATGGCGGTGACCTGCGGATATTTCTTAACGAACGCCTCGTACACCTTTTCCATATAGTCGTAGGATGGGAAATAAACGATATAGTTCCCCGCCTTTGCCGAGGCCGTTGCGGCAATGACCCCGACCAGCTTGCGCACCGATTTTTCGCGATCCTCAAACCGCACGCTCAAACCGGTAACGGCGGCAAGGCAAAGATGCTCGGTGGGATAGGGCGACGGAAGCGCCACCTTGATTGCCTTTTTGCCGCCGCCTAAAATATCGGCAAAATAGTCCAGCGGCGTCAGGGTTGCCGAAAACAGCACCGCGGAAGCGGCAAGCGCAAGCTTTTCCGAAAGGATGGCGGAAGGGTCCAGGCAAATCAGCCGGACGGTCAAGTCGCCGTTTGCGATTGCAACGTAGGAAAGAAAGCGCTCGTCAAAATAGGGCTGGATGGCTTCCATCCGGCGCAGGGGCGCCAAAAATTGCACCAGCGGCGCTTCGGCCTCGTCGTCCGGGTGCTTGCGCAGCCATTCTTCGGCCCAGGAGCGGCAGTTTGCCGCCGCCTCGGCCAGCCCGGAAATTGCGCCGTGGTAAAGGGCGTAGCCCTGTTCTTCCCCGTCCTCGTTTTTGCAAAGCGTATCGCGGCAGAGCGCCTTTTGCCGGCGCAGAATTTGGAGAAAGGCTTTCAGCGGTTCCCATTCCTTTTCCGGCGCGGCGGCGTGCGTTTCGACCAACAGGCGGAGCAGTTCCCCGGTTTGCGCGCAGGAAAAAAGCACCGAGTACATTTCCGAGGCGCGGTTGGCAAGGTTGTGCGCCTCGTCGATGAGAAAGACGAATTTGCCGGCCAGGCGGGCGTCTTCCTCAAAATAGCGGCGCAGATAGACCATCGGATCAAACACATAGTTGTAGTCGCAAATCAGAACGTCGCAGAACTCCGAAAGTTCCAGTTGAAATTCGTAGGGGCAAATGCCGGCGCGGTTGGCGGCTTCCAATATGGTTTTGCGCGGGTAGCCGTTTTGCGCGCGCAAAAGGGCGCAAACGGCATTGGGGCATTTCTCGTAAAATCCGCGCAGGCGCGGGCAATCCTCTGGGTTGCAATGGCGGCTGATGCCGGCGGGATCGTTTTTTGCCGCGGTGTTGACACAAAGATTTTCCCGTGCGGAGAGATGAACGGTACGGATATTGGCGCCGGCGCCGAACAAATCGCCGCAGGCGCGGTAGGCCTCGCGCGCGGCGGCGGTTTTGGCCGTTAAGTAGAACACGCGGTCGCAATGCCCTTCTCCCATTGCGCGAATTGCCGGAAACAGCGCGGAAATGGTTTTGCCGATGCCGGTGGGCGCCTGCAAAAACAGGCGCTTGCCGCGCTTGATGTCGCGGTAGCATTCCCGTAGCATCATCTCCTGCGCGGGGCGAACCTTCGGGTACGGGAATTTTGCCGTTTGCAGCGTTGGCATACGCGAAGTTGACCGCTCCTCCAAAAGCTCGGCGCGGTATTCGATGCGCGAAAGCAGTTTTTGGCAGGCGTCGGTCAGCTCGGCGGCGGTAAAAACGCGATCAAAAGATTTTTGCTCGCCGGTCTCCACCAAAATCAACGTGCGGCGAACGCAAACCGCGGAAAGCCCATTCTTTTGCAAATAGAGCCAGGCCGTCAGATTTGCCTGCGCGGTATGGTAGGCGTCCGGCTCCGGGAAGCGCCGGCCGATGATGGATTTGATCTCCTCCACGACCGTGGGCTCTCCCGCGCGAACGCTATCCGCCCGCCCGGCGATCTCGTAAAGCCGGTTGTGAAAAGAAACCGTTACGGTAAGCGCAACCTCGGCGCGGTCGCCTTCGGTCAAAGCGCCTTGAACGGCCTTGTGCGCGCTTTTGCCCGCTTCCATCCGGGCAAGCGATGCGCCGCCGGCGCGCAGGTCGGAATTGCTGTGAAAATGCAGTAAATCGCAAATTTCCCGCACCGAAAGCCGGATCGTTTTTTTCTCGGTTTGGTACCGCACGGCGGAACACCTCCTTCCCGTTCGTCATAAGATGATAGTATTATAGCATATTTCCCTGCCAAAATCAAGTAAAATGCGAGTGAAGCGGGAAATTTACCATTATTTTAGGGGTTCCTTTTTATCCCCCGAAAAGCTATAATAAAATCAGAGAGCCGATAAGCGGAAAGGAGAATTGCCTTGGAACTGATACGCATTAACGACCGGAAGCTGAAAATTATGCTGACACCCTCGGATATGTCCCACTTTGAAATGAACGCCGAACGGCTGGGCGAAGATACCGAACAAATGCGGCGTTCCTTCCGGATGCTGATGAAAGAAGTACGCAGAAAAATAGCCTTTGAGCTGGATGATCGCCGCGTTTCGGTGCAATATTTCCCCTCGCGGGAGGGCGGCTGCGAAATGTTTATCAGTTGCAGTTTGCAGGAGGAGCAAAAGCGGAGCCTTCCGGCCGTTGTAGAGCGCCTTTTGCCCCAAAAAGCCGAAGAAAAGCCCGAAAAATACCGGCGGGAGATCGTTTACCGAATGCCGGAGCTGGAAGATTTGCTGCGCGTTTGCCAACGGCTCAAAAGCACCGGTTTTGCCGGGGAAAGCCGCGCGTTCCGGGAGGAGCGCGGGGGCTGGCTGCTGTATTTGCGCTTTCAAACCAAATCGCCGTTCTCCCTGCCCGAACCGATGGCCTTTCTTGCCGAGTACGGCACGCCCTGCAACCTTGCGCAGGCGAAAGCCTACATCCCGGAGCACACCAAGCCCATTTCCGCGCGCGCGGTGGAAGAGCTTGCCGCCCTGGCCAAATAAAACAAGAACCCGTTTGCAAAAGCAAGCGGGTTCTCGTTTTATTGAAAGCGCGCGGCAGTATTTGTGGAAAGAAGATTGAAGACCGAATAAACGACCAGCACGGCGTCGGCACCGTATTCGCGAGAGATTTCGGAGAGGTTGGTAAAATCCTTTTTGGCAGAGGATAAATTCAGCAAAACCAAATTGAAATGCCGCGCCAAAAACGGGGCAAGCGAATTGGCAAAACTATCCTTAAACACCACCAGCCGGGGGCGCGCCTCGCCCGGTTTTTCGATGGTTACCACGTCGTGCGTGCCGTCCAGAAACAGCTCATAGCCGATCTCGCCCTCTTGGGGAATGCTGTAAAAGCCGGAAAGCTTTTTGCCGTCGGCCGTAATCGAATAGTCACCGTCATCGCCGCCGGAAAACACCGAGATCGGCTCTTTGGCCACAAACGGCATTCCGCCGCGCGCACGGTAACTGCCGCCAAAGCCGCCGGTAACCACCGTTTCCCGGTAAAAATCCAGCGGCAAAATCTCGCTTTCCCTGCCAAACGCCCGCATCACCTCGCAATAGGCGTAATAAGCGCCCAGAGCCGTCCAATGGTGGTCGGTGCGAAAGATCACGTCCTCGCCGGCCTCGTAGCGCTCGCGCAAAACCGGCGTAACATCGGCAACGTTGACCGCCGAAAGCGTCTCGGCAAGCGCTTGCCGGATCTCCTCGCCGGTCAGGTTGGGATAGTTGAAGGCAGCCTCGGTAACGTCAATGTTGCGGCTCGGAAACAGAAATACGGTTGGAAGGCGCGTAGCTTCGGCGGCGCGGCAAATGCCCCGGCAGGCGGCCTGCAAGCGGGATTGATCAATGCGGTCGGTCGGCGTTTCCCCGCCCCAATCCCACCGGGCAAGCTGACCGTTTGCGCCGAGCAAAACGCCGTTGTTTTGCTGTTGCCCGGCCAAAATCTGCGTCAGCGATTGCAGCGCCACCAACCCTTCCCGCCCCGGAAACTGGTCGGCATACCAGTCCTCGATCTCGCCGGAGAGCTTGCCCGACGTCAGCTTGGCAAAGCCGAACTTCGGCCGCCCCTGCAAGGCGCGCTTTTCGGTGGCGGAAAAGGAGGTTTGCGGCCAGCACAAAAACAGCACGGCAAGCAAGGCCAAAATGGCGCAAAACAAAAGAACGATCGTTCGGTCGGGGCGCATTTAAAGCTCCTCCTTTCGGGTTCAGAATTGAAAATACTCAAACGGGCTGTACGCGTGGGCAACCAAAAAGGCGGTTGCAAACAAAAGGACAAGCCCGCAAAAAACCGGGCGCAAAAAGCCGAGCTTTTCCCGGCGGCGCAAAAGCGCCCGAAAGAGCCGTTTCGGCAGAGGGGTTGCGCAAAGCGCGGCGGCAAATAAAAGCGGAAGATAGATTTTCCAATGGTAAACATCCAGCGCGTCGCCCAGGGTGCAATTGGCACCAAAGAGCGCGCCCAGTGTTTGCCAAACGACCGCAAGATTTGGCTCCGAAAAGAGCAAAAACCCCAAAAGTACCGCAAAAAAGGTGCAAAAACGGCGCAAAAAGAGGGGCAAAAGCTTCAAAACATCTTTCAGCAAAAAATGCTCGATCAGCAATAAAATCAAAAAATAGAGGCCCCACAAAATAAAATTCCAATTGGCGCCGTGCCAAAGTCCGGTCAAAAGCCAGACCGCGAGCAGGTTGCAAAACTGCGCCCATTTTCCCCGCCGGTTGCCGCCCAGCGGAATATAAACATACTCGCGAAACCACGCGGAAAGCGTGATGTGCCAGCGCCGCCAAAAATCCGAAATGCTGGTTGCGATATAGGGGTAGTTGAAGTTTTCGGGCAGGTGAAAACCGAACATTCGCCCAAGCCCGATGGCCATATCCGAGTAGCCCGAAAAATCAAAATAGAGGTGCAAGGCGTAAAAAAGCACCTGTCCCCACGCGCCGAGCGTGCTCGGAGAGAGCGCAAACGACGACCGGAAATAGAGATACCCCGCGGCAAGCGGATCGCCGAGCAGTACCTTTTTGCCAAGGCCCACGCAAAAGTGCTCCACCCCGGCGGCAAAATCCGAAAGGCTTTCCCTTCTGCCCTCAATTTCGGCGGCAATTTCGCGGTAGCGCACGATCGGCCCGGCAATGAGCTGCGGGAAAAAGGAAACGTAGGTGCCGAAGCTTGCGTAATTGCGTTGCAGTTCGGCGTTGCCGCGGGAAAGGTCGATGGTATAGGAGAGAATTTGAAAGGTGTAAAACGAAATGCCGACCGGCAGGCGCAGGCCAAGGAGCGGGATGTTCCAAAATGGCAGGCGCGAAAGGGTTGCAGCGGTAAAATCGTAATATTTGAAGAAAAAGAGCGAGAAGAGGCTGACCGAAATCGAAACGATCGTCCAAAAGCGAGCGCGGCGGGGGTTCTCGACCCGGTATTTGACGATCCAAAAACCGAAACCGTAGGCCGCCGAAAAAGAAGCGACCATTAAAAGGATATAAACCGGCTCGCCCCAGCCATAAAAAAGCATGCTGAACAGGAGCAAAACCGGGTTGCGAAAGCGCCGCGGCGCAAGATAATAGAC
>CAMPBZ010000001.1 GCA_946641795.1 uncultured Clostridia bacterium | reverse complement strand
AACAGCAACCCATCACGCGCCAAACGCGGCGGTATTTTCCCGCGCCGGCGTTCTGCCCGGTAAAGGTGATGGACGCCTGGTAAACCGCGTTGGTGGCGGTGTAGGCAAATCCTTCCAAATTTCCCGCGGCGGCGTTGCCGCTGACAATGGGCTGAAAGCTCTCGCCCGCCGGCACTACGGTGTTGTTGACTTGCAGAATGGAGGATTGTATGGTCATGTTGGAAATGGAGAAGAGCACGCCCTGCAAGCTGGCGGGAAACCCTACCAGCGCCATATCGCGCAGTGCGCGAAGGTCAAACCGCAGCCGCCGGAAGGAAAAGCGGCAGGAGCCCCGGCATTTGGAAAGCTGCCAGAGCAGCAGAAGGGTGGAAAGCAGGTTGGAGCCCGTCGTTGCCATTGCAACGCCCTCCACCGAAAGGTTCATGACCAGAACGAAAAAGAGGTTGAACCCCACATTGAAAAGCCCCGAAATTGTCAAAACGCGGAAGGGCGTGCGGGTGTCGCCTTTCGCGCGGAAAATCGAGATCAGAAAGTTGGTCAGCGAAATGAAGGGCAGGCCGATGAAATAGATGCGCGTATAGAGAACGGCAAGATCCAAAAGGTCGCTGCGCGCGCCCAAAAAGGAGAGGAGCGGACGGGCAACCGGCATTCCGACGCCAATGCCGAGAACGCCGAGCGCCAGCCCCGCAATGAGCGAGGTGTGAACGGCGCGGGAAACGCCGCGGCTATCCCCGGCGCCGATCCGCCGGGCAACAATCACGTTTGCGCCAATGGAAAGCCCCATAAAAATATTCAGCACAAGGTTGATCATCGCCCCGGTGGTGCCAATGGCGCCAACGGCATTTTCCTCGGCCGAAAGGCTGACCACCATCATATCCGCCGCGTTGTAAAAGGTTTGCAACAGGTTGGTCAGCATGACCGGCAGGGTGAAAAGAAGGATTTTGACCAGCAACGGCCCCTCGGTCATCTTTGTCGGGTCTGTTTTTTGTTTTGCAATATTCATATCGCCAAATGCCGAGGCTCCTTTCCGAAAGATTGAAAAAAGAGACAAAAACGGCCGCCTTCGCGAACGATCGCGAAGGCGGTCGATGGTTTTTAATGCCGTTTGCGCACGGCGTAGATCACGCGCTCAATGCCGGGGGCAAGAACAACGTTGACGGCAAGCTCCACCAAAAAGTTGACGCCTACAATTCCCAAAAGAACGTAAACAAACAGGTTGGAGTAGGTGGTGGAGCCCATCCAAACGGTGGCAACGTCGCGGTAGAAGGCGAACAGCGCGGCAACGAAAATGCCGGTGTTGACGATCGGGCAGGCCACCGCGGCCAAAAACAAACCGGGCAGGGAATGTCCGCGCTTGGCAAACGCGCGGCAGATCAGCCCCGAAACCAGCCCCGCGGCAATGCCCTTGACCATACAGAGCGCCACGGTGAGCACCGGGAGCTTTTCAAACATCATATAAGCGCCAATGTCGGCGCCGGTCACGGTTGCAATGGTGACCACCAAACCGAACACGCCGCCCAGGAAGGCGCCCGAGATCGGCCCGTAAAGAACGGCGCCCAGCACAATGGGAACCAGCGAAAAGGTGAAGGAGACCGGCCCGATTTTTACGCCGGAGGCAAACACCTGCAACACCACCACCAGCGCGGTCAGCACCGCGGTGCCCACCAGCGCCTCAATTCTTTTTTGATTTTGTGTTACCATAAAAAACTCCTTTGTGCCGATCCATCGGCAAGATGTTCCAATTATAGCACCTTTTTTTCTTTTTTGCAAGCCCTTTTTCGGGGATATTTTGCACAAAAAAGCAAAGAAAAGGCAAGCGGATTTTGGCTTCAAAATCCGCTTGCCGGTGGAATGGTGTTTATTTCTCGGTGTCAACGTCCTCAAAGGTGGTGTCGGTGGAAATAGAGGAGATCACCGCGGCGGGAAAGTAGTCCAACGGGTCCACCGCCTCGCCGCTTACCGTCATTTCCAGGTGCAGGTGCGGCTCCTCGGCAACCTCGGCCAGCGCGCTCTCGCCAACGGTACCAATGCGCTGCCCGCGCAGAACGGTGGCGCCTTCGGCAATTCCTTCGGGCAGGTCGGCGGCCAGGTTTTTATAAATGGTTTGCGAATTTGCGGCGTGCGAGATCGCCAGGCATTTGCCCATCAGCGGGTCGTCCCAAATGCGGGTCACCGTTCCGTCGGCGGCGGCAAGAACGGGCGCCGCCTCCCCGGTGGCAAGGTCAATGCCGGCGTGTACGCGATAGTCCTGCATGGTGCGGGAAAAGACCTGAACCTCTACGCTGTGCGTTTGCAGGAGGGTGCCGTTATCCACCGGCAGCGAGAGGGTGGGAACGGTGGGCTTGGGCGGCTCGGGGGTGGGGTCGGTTTTACCGGGGTCCGGCTCGGTTTTGTCGGGCTCGGTTTTCCCGGTATTGTCGGCGGGCGTTTCGTCAACCGGGTTGAGCACGTTCTGCGCCGCCTGCCGGCGCGCGCGGTTGGTCACGGCGGTAATCATCAAAACGATGGAAAGCGTTACCAGAATGATAATCACGGTCAAAAAGACCACGCGGTTGACGCGCAAAGAGCGCAGCTTTTCCATAAATCCGGCTTCCTGCGCGTCCTTTTTCGGGGGTTGTTGATTGGTTTTCGGCATAGTGATTGCTCCTTTTCGGTATGAAAAAATTTCGGATAGCAAAGGATTTTTGTCTCCGATCTCATTTTTTGCCGTTCCGGGCGGATTTATACAAGCCGGCCGCTTTTTTCGCAAAAAGGAAGCCGCATTCACGCTCTGTTCATATTTGCGTGATATAATATGAATTTATAAAAGCAGAGTTCCCGTTTTTTGCCGCCGGCGGAAAATCCGGCCGGAAAACGGGAAGCATAACAGAAGACCCGGGCCCGCGCCGCGGCGCGGAAAAACCGCAAAAAAGGGAGAACGATATGATACGGATCGAGCATTTGGTCAAAAATTACGGTTCCGTCTGCGCGCTGGACGACGTCAGCTTCACCGTGGAAGCCGGCGAGATCGTCGGGCTTCTCGGCCCGAACGGCGCCGGGAAAAGCACGGCGATGAATATTTTAACCGGCTGCCTTTCCTCCACCTCCGGCAAGGCGATGATCGACGGCGTGGATATATTGAGCGACCCGTTGCGCGCCAAAAAGCTGATCGGGTACCTGCCCGAACAGCCCCCGCTTTACCCGGATATGACCGTTTGGGAATACCTGAACTTTTGCTACGATCTGAAAGGCTGCCGCCTGGATCGCGAAAAGCACCTGCGCGAGGTTTGCGATACCGTTCGTCTGGGCGACGTTGCGGGTCGGCTGATCCGCCACCTTTCCAAAGGCTACCGCCAGCGCGTGGGCATTGCCCAGGCAATGGTGGGCGACCCGAAGGTGATGATCTTCGACGAGCCGACGGTGGGGTTGGACCCCAAACAGATCATCGAGGTCCGCAACCTGATCCGCGGGCTGGGGCGGGCGCACACGGTGGTGCTCTCCACCCATCTGCTCTCCGAGGTGCAGGCGGTTTGCGACCGCATCGTCATCATCAACAAGGGGCGCATTGTTGCCAACGAGAAAACCGAGCGCATTGCCGCGGCGGTTTCGGGCAGTCGCCGCTTCCGCGCAAAAATCTGCGGCCCGCAGGCGGCGGTTTTGCAGGCGCTCCAAAATATGCCGGGCGTTGCCCGCGCCGAGGCGCTGGCCGAGCGGGACGGTGACGCCGGCGCTTACGCTCTGGAAACCTCCGAGGGGCTGGACGTTCGCAAAAAACTGTTCTATCTGCTCGCCGAGCGCGGCTGGGCGCTGGTGGGACTGGAAGCCACCGGCGTAGATCTGGAAGACGTGTTCCTCTCGGTGGTGGAAACCTCCGAGCAAAGCGGAGCCAAACGCGCGCCCAGGGGCGCGCGCAGAACGCGCCGCGGCAAGGAAACGGCCGAGGAAACGCTGGGCGCCGCGCTTTATGAGGAGGCCGACAGCCGCCGCAAGGAAGCCGCCGCCGGCAAAACCGACGAAGATTAAAGAAAGGAAAACGCAATGAGAGCCATTTACAAAAAGGAACTCCGTTCCTATTTCATCAACCCCATCGGCTATATCTACCTGGGCGTTTTTCTGGTCGCTTCGGCGGTGCTGTTCTACTTTACCGTTTTGAGCAGTGCCACGTACAGCACGGCGGGGTATTTTACCTTTTTGGTTGCCGCGCTCACGGTGCTGATCCCGCTGTTGACGATGCGCCTGTTTGCCGAGGAGAAGAAAATGCGCACCGAGCAGCTGCTCCTGACGGCGCCGGTCACCCTGACCGGAATGGTGCTGGGCAAGTATTTTGCGGCGCTGACCGTTTATGCCGCCGGCGTGCTCGGTTCCTGCCTCAATTTCATTCCGCTTTCCTTTATTGCCGCGGCGGAACGCGCGGACACCACCGAAACGCTCCGCTCCACCATCGGCCCGGTGCCGGGTGAGATCATCGGCGGTGTGGTCGCCCTGCTTTTGGTGGGCGCGGCGCTCATTGCCGTGGGCATTTTCATCTCCTCGCTTACCGAAAATCAGCTTTCGGCGGCGGTCGTTTCCATCGGCGTGATCGGCGCGATGACGCTGATCGGCCTTCTGACGCAGATCACCGACGCCAACGGCCAGCCCTGGATCCGTTTTGCCTGGATCCGCACGGTGCTCAACTGGGTTTCGGTGCTGGGGCGGTTTGCCAACTTTACCAACGGCATTTTTGATTTTGCCGCCGTTTTCTACTATCTTTCCATTGCGTTCGTTTTCCTGTTTTTAACCGTCCGCGTTTACGAGAAACGCCGCTGGCGCTGAAAGGGAAGGCCGCGCAAGATGAACAAGCAATTTTTCAAAAACCGAAGGGGGAAATACGGCGGGATTTCGGTTTTGCTGACCGTTCTGGCGCTCGTTTGCGTTCTGCTGGCCAACACGCTGGTGGGAACGCTGGCGGCAAGGTACGGCTGGGCGATCGACCTGCACCCCGCGCAAACCTTCCCGGTGGGCGAAAAGTCGGCCGCCCTGGTCAAAACGGCGCTGGACGCCGCGCCGGGCGCCACCGTGCAAATCCGCTTTTGCGATACGCCCGAACAGTTGGAAAAGGGGTCGCTGACCTCCTACCTTTACGCCACGGCAAAGGATTTTTCCGCGCGCGAAGAGCGCGTTGAGCTGGTGTATCACGATATTCTGTTAGACCCTGAAAGCGTTTCGGATTTTCTGACCTCTACGGTGATCGACCCCGAAACCGGCGAGGAGACCGCCCGCGCTGTCACCCTGCAAAAAACCAGCGTGATCGTTACCGCGGGCAACTACCACCGCGCCTACTCGATCAACGAATTTTTCCAATTTGAGAGCGGCGCTTCTTCGCCAACGGCCTACGCCGGCGAAAAAAAGCTGACCTCGGCCATTCTGCGCGCCGTCGCTCCCGAAAACCCGGTGGCCTGCCTGACCAACAACCACGGCGAGGTCTATTACGATTATGAAATCCTCTACCTGCTGGACGACGCCGGCTACCGGCTGGATTACATTGATCTGACCCGGTCGGTCATTCCGGAAGAATGCAACCTGATCGTTTGCTTTAACCCCAACAACGATCTTGCCGAAAAGAACGGCGTTTCGGATATTTCCGAAAAAGAGATTTTGGACGAATTTCTCTCGGTTCCCGGGCATTCGCTTCTCGTCTTTTTGGAAAACCGCACCCCGGCGCTGCCCCAGCTGGACGCCTATCTTTCGGAGTGGGGCGTTGCGCCCTGCTACGCCGCGAGCGGCGCGGCAAGCTACCGCTATATGATCCGGGATGAGATGGGTTCTCTGACCTCGGACGGCTATACCATTTTCGGCAAAGCCAACCAAACCGGCCTTGCCGGCGAGCTGACGGGCGGCATTTCCCACGCCCCCGTGTTCCAGAACGCGAGCGGCTTCCGGGTCGCTTCCGGCTTTGTTCCCGTGGAAAACGGCGTTTACCAAAAGGGCGACCGCCGGGTCACCGCGGTTTACGAGAGCGGTTCCGGCGCGGTGGCCTGGGCCAACGGCAAGGCGGTGGACGCCGGCCCGGTGGGGCTGATGGCCTATGCCGAGCAAACGCTCCCGCAGGGCGTTTCGCGCGTGGCGGTCATCTTCTCGGTCAACTTTGCAACCGAGGAATGGATGCAGCCGGGCGCCTACGGAAACACCGACGTAATGCTGCGCCTGACCGGGAAAACGAGCGGCCTTGCCAACACCGAGGGGCTTCCGGCCGTTGCCTTCCCCTCGTCGGTGATGCACGGATTGACCCGCGGCGCGCGCGTCGGCTGGACGCTCGCCTTGGTGCTGACGCCCGCAGTCGTTCTTGCGGCGGTCGCCGTTCCGGTACTGGTGCGGCGCAAACAAAAATAAAATTGCGTGAAAGGAGGGTCGCGGAAGATGCGCATTCCCGTTTCATTTCGTCGCGGCGCTACGGCGCTTGCCATTACGGCGGCGGTGCTTGCCGCGGTCATTCTTTTGAATATCGGCGCCTCGGCACTGTTCGGCGGCCGGCTCCTGTTTTGGGATCTGACCAACGAGGCAATGTACCGGCTCAATGAGGAAACCGTCAGCCTGATGAAGCAAACGGTTGCCGAGGCCGGAGAACTTAACAAAGCCGAGGGCGGAGAGGCGGAAAAGGTGACCATTCTGTTTTGCGCCGACGCCGACCTGCTGGTGCAAAACGAGCAAACGCGCTACATTTACTACACGGCCCGCGCGCTTGCAAAAAAGTTTTCCTCTTTCGTCGAGCTGAAAACGACCGACGTTTGGGCCAACCCCTCGTCGGTGGACGCCTATCGCGTCAATTCCTATTCCAGCATCTACCAAACCGACGTTATCGTTGCGAGCGGCGCCGAGTTCCGCGTGCTGGGAACCGATCGCTTTTACACCTATTCCGAAGGGGAGGACGAACCCTGGGCCTACAACGGCGAAAAAACCTTTGTCAAAGCCATTCGCGCCATTACGCGGGTGGAAACGCCGGTTTGTTGCGTTACCGTCAACCACGGGGAGCCGCTGGAAGACGAAACCACCTACGCCGCCCTGCTGGAAACGGTTCGCGGCGCGGGCTACCGCATCCAATACCTGGACCTTGCCGCCGGGGAGATCCCCGAAGAATGCCGGATGCTCCTGATTTTTGACCCGCAGAGCGACTTTACCTCCGGCAACTACCTTGCGGGCGAGGGTGGCGAGCTGGGCAAGCTGGACGTGTATTTGCGAAACGCCAACTCGCTGTTCCTGTTTGCCGGCCCGCAAACGCCGGTTTTGCCCAACCTGGAAACCTTTTTGGAGGAGTGGGGCGTTCGGTTTGCACGCTATTATGACCCCGAAACTCCAACCGAAGCGCAGGGCAGTTACCGCGTCGTCTCGCCGATGGACGCGGTGGACGGCAACGGCGGAACGGCGGTTCTTGCCGCCTACGAAACGGCCGGCACCGGCGCCTCGGTCACCAAAAATATGCGCGCGCAGGGCGCCGCCCCCAAGGTGGTGTTCCCGAACGTGATGCCGCTGGAAATCTCCCCCACTTACGAAAAAGAAATTTCGCTTGCCACCGATACCACCGGGCGCTACGAGTTCGGCAAGTACGCAAAGAACGACGAATATCGCGCCGTTTATAACATCTTCCGCACCGCCGGCGCCGACCGGATGACCTATGCCGAAGTCGTCGGGAGCGACGGGCAGGTTCTGCCGGACGTGACCGATACGCGCGGCAACTATCCCATTGCTACGCTCACCATCCGGTACGACTCGCAAAAAGAGGGTAACCTGGGGCTTACGGTGGAGCGCAACTCCAAGGTTTGCGTGTTCGGCTCTATCGAGTTTGCCGCCAACGAGCTGCTCCGGTCCAGCGCCTACGGAAACACCGACCTGCTTTTGGAGATTATGCGCGGAATGTCGCGCGATACCCGCGCGGTCGGCTTTGCGCCCGAATGGCTCCACCAAAGCGAAATGGGAAGCGATTATTACAGCGAGAGCGGCAACCGCACCTGGGCGGTTGTGCTTGCCGTCATTCCCGCGGCGGTCGCCCTGGGGCTGGGCGTGTTTGTGCTCGCCCGTCGCCGCCGCGCAAGATAACAAAGAAAGGAGGATCCCCCACCGATGAACGAAAAACAAACAACCGGATTGCGCCGGCAAACCGTTGCCACTGTTGTGCTGGCCGTGGTGCTCGTCGCGCTGATCGTGGCGCAAATCGTTGCCTCCGGTATGGTGCAGAGATACACGCTCAAAGATACCTACACCGATGAAAACGGCGTTCTGCAAACGGTAAAATACACCGTCAAGCGGGATCCTGCCACCGGCCTTTACGCGCTTTACAACAAGCAGGGCAAAAAAATGGAGGCGGCGCCCGACAACGGCTACAACAACTATGTGTCCAACGGGCAAGCCTATGTTGTTTACGATACCGAGGCGGGCGGCAACCAGTACCGCATCAACACCTCCACCGGCGAGTACGCGCTTTACGCCGCGGTGGACGTTGAGGACGACGAAGTTCCCAGCGGCGCCGCCAGCACCCGGCTGTTGATGTTCCCGCGCATTGCCGAGAGCGATGTGGTCTCCCTGCAAGTGGAAAACCAAACCGGCAAATTCCGCGTGGAAAAACAGGATGGCAGCACCGTTCTTTCGGTTTGGGACGGGGAAGAATGGGCTTCCAGCGTCATCGGCGTGGATCGGGAGGCCTACGTCAGCCTTGCCGTCAACTGCGGCTACACCGTCACCCTGCAAAAACTGGATCTTTCCTCTTCCGCGGCGCCCCGCCGGGAGGACGGCAGCGTCAATTACGCCGCCTACGGGCTGGATCCGAACGGCGAGAACGCCCCGGCGGTCTATACCATCGCGCAAAGCGGCGGGCAGAGCTACACCGTGCTGGTGGGCGATCTGACGGTGAGCGGCACGGGTTACTACGTCAAGCGCGCCGATAAAAACGCCGTTTATATCATTGATACCGGCATTGCCGCGGTGCTTTCGCCGGTGGAAGCGCTGGTAACGCCAATGGCCTTTTACCCGCTGGGCGAGACCACCTATCCAATGGTGAAAAACTTTTTCCTTTGGAAGGTCAGCGCCTACAATGCCGAGGCCGGGCAGGCCGCCTCGCAGGCGGTAGCTGCGTTCAGCTACTGGGATCTCTCCCTGCGCGAGTACACGCTCTATCAGGCCGACCCGTACGTCATTCCCGAGCAGATGGAACTGCTGGCGGGGTACTCTATTAACGATTGGGAAATTTCGGAGCTTCTCTCCCGGCTGTACCGCATTCAGTATTTTGCCTGCAAAAAGTTTATGCCCGATTACGATGACCTTGCCGCCTACGGATTTTCCGAAAACTTCCACTATTTGACCTTTGAATACGACGTTGGCGGAAGCGGCTCCGGCCCCTATGTGCGAAACATCATTTTCATCAGCCAAAAGACCTACGACGAGGCGCTGGGGCGCGAGGTCTGCTACCTCTATTCGCCCGCGCCCGCCGAAACCGAGGACGCCTCGATCTTTGAGTGGGGCTACGATATGATTGTTGCGGTCGATCCCTACTATTTCAGCTTTACCGAATGGGAGCAGAGCCGGTGGTACAGCCCCTATTATTTCTCCACCGACGTTTCCTACATTCGCGAGCTGCACCTTTCCTTTGGCGAAAAGCAGTACGATTTCTACCTGGACAACAGCAAAACCGACATGACGAACGGCGTCTCCTCGGAAAATCTGGAAGTGATTTGCCCGCAGTACGATAGCCCCGACCACAAGCTGGATTACGAGGTGCATACGCTGGCTCCCACCGATACCGGGGGCGAAGAGGCGCTGGACTATACCGGCGTAAAGAACTTCAAGCGCCTGTTGTATAAGCTCTTCCTGGCCGAAATTGAAGGGGATGTTGACCCCGCGCAGTTCCGGGCCGGAACCGGAATGACGGTGGAGGAATGGATTGCCGCCGACACCGCCGACGACAAGTGCATTGCCAAAATCCGCTACCACCTGGAAGATTACGCCGGCGAATACAACCGCTACTGGTCGGCAAACAACCGCAGTGACATTGTTCTGCGCTTTTACGCCTACGAGCCGAGCGGCCGGAAATGCCTGATGACGGTGGAAGTGCTGGAACGCGACGCCGACGGGAATTTGATCTTGGACGACAACGGCGAGGTCTTCTCCGATCCCACGCGGGCAACCGGCCTGTTCTACGCGAACACCTCCGCGCTCGGCGTGCTTGCGGGATATGCCGAGGACCTGCTCAATCAAGTGCTCATTCCGCAATAAAAAAAGAAAGACGCGCCCCGCCGCGTCTTTCCTTTTTCAGCATTTTTTCAGTTTTTGGTGGTAGGATGGGATCGAAAAAACAAGGGAAAGGCAGGGAAACACAATGCAAATCCTGGTTGTTGAGGACGAAAAGCGCCTGCGCGAGGCGATCTGCCATATTCTGCGCGGGCAAAAATATCTGGTGGATGCCGTTGGCGACGGCGACGCCGGCTACGACTACGCCAAAAGCGGCATTTACGATTGCATCATTTTGGATGTGATGATGCCGGGAAAGAACGGCTTTGAGGTTGCGGCCGCCCTGCGGCGCGAGAAAATTGCAACCCCCATTTTAATGCTCACCGCGCGGGACGCCGTTCCCGATAAAGTGCGCGGGCTGGACGCCGGCGCCGACGATTATATGACCAAGCCTTTCTCGCCCGAGGAACTGCTGGCGCGCATCCGTGTGCTTTCGCGGCGGCGGGGCGAGGTGGTGCTGGACGAGCTTTCGTTCGGCGATCTCGCCTACACCCTCTCTTCGGGAACGCTGGCCTGCCGCGCCTCCGAAAAAACGGTGCGGCTGAACTTTAAGGAAGGGGAACTGCTCAAACTGTTCCTTTCCTCGCCCGGGGTCATCCTTTCCAAAGAGATCATCATCAACAAGGTTTGGGGCTACGACTCGGACGCGGGCGACAACAACGTGGAGGCCTACATCTCCTTTTTGCGCAAAAAACTGCAATTTGTGGGGTCTTCCTGCGCGCTCGTCTCGGTGAAAAAAATGGGATACCGGTTGGAGGAAAAACAATGTTAAAACGGTTGCGCTGGCGCTTTATTCTCGTTAATATGCTCCTGGTGGGGCTTTCGTTTCTGGTGCTGTTCGGCGCCGTTTGCGTGGTCAGCTACCAAACCGGAAAAGCCGAGATCGACCAGGCCATTGAAACCGCCGGCAGGCGCACGGCGGAGGGCGGTCGCCCCGGCCGCGGGGAAGGGGATTTTCCGCCCGACGGTGAAACTCCGCCCGACGGTGAAACTCCACCGGATGGCGAAACCCCGCCGGATGGCATTCCCTACGGCGAGGACGGGATCCTGCTGCCCACCATTGGCGGCAACGAAAAAATCTCCTTTGTTTACACCGTTACCGTGCTGATCTCGCCGGACGGGAGCTATCAGCTCGAAGGCGCTTTCGGTGCCGGAATGGACGAGGCCGTGCTGGACGAGGCGGTGGAAAAAGCCGCGGCTTCCTCCAAAAGCGAGGGGATGCTCAATTCGCTGAACCTTGCCTGGCAAAAAAACGAAACGCCTTTTGGCACGCGCGTTGTGTTTGCCTCAACCGACCATCTTTGGGCCGGTCTGCGCACAACGGCGCTCACCACCGGCGGCGTTCTGCTTTGCGGGCTGTTGCTCTTTTTCGGCATCAGCTATCTGCTCTCCGGCATTGTCATTCGCCCAACGGCGCGCGCCTGGGAACAGCAAAAGCGCTTTGTTGCCGACGCTTCGCACGATCTGAAAACCCCCATCACCGTCATTCTTGCAAACGCCGAGATCCTGCGCAATTCGCCGGAAAGCTCCCCGCAGGAGCGCGAGCCCTGGCTGGAAGGCATTGCCGAGGAAGGCGAGCGGATGAAGGAAATGGTAAACGAAATGCTGGAACTTGCCCAAACCGAGCAGGTCGGCAAAATCGTGTTCTCGCAGGTCAATTTGAGCGACGCCACCGAGCGCACTCTGTTGCAGCTGGAACCGCTGGCCTTTGAAAGCGGCGTTCTGATCGAGGCGGACGTGGAGCCTTCCATCGTCCTTTCCAGCGCCGAAAAGAACTATATCCGCCTGTTGCACATTCTGGTTGACAACGCGGTCAAATACAGTCCGAAGGGCGAAACGGTCAAGGTTGCGCTTGCAAAAAGCGGCTCCGGTGCTGTTTTAACGGTGCAAAACGCCGGCGCCGAGATCCCCGCCGAGGACATTCCCCACCTGTTCGACCGCTTCTGGCGCGCCGACCAGGCCAGGGAAAGCACCGGCGGCTTCGGCCTGGGGCTTTCCATTGCCAAGAACCTTGCCGAGGGTCTGCACGCAAAAATCAGCGTTGCCTCCGCGCCCGGCAAAACCACCTTTACCGTCAAATTTTGAAAAACAAAAAACCAACAAAAAAAGAGCGTCAATGACGCTCTTTTTCAAATGCGTCCTGCGTAAAATGAACGCCGGCAAGAAACCCCAGGCGAAAAGCCTCCATCAGTGCCTCGGTGTTCTGCGCCGAAATGGCGGAAAGCCGTTCGTTGGCTTTTTTCCAGTCTTCCAGCCGCATTGTCAGTTCCATCGTTTTCCAGGGGGTCCGAAATATCAAAAACCGGCGCCGATTTTTTCCAATCGGTTGATTTCTTTTCTTCTTCCATTTTTTGTCACCTCTTCCATATATTCTTTCCTTTATTGTAGCACCGAACGGTGCCGCCTTCAACACCAAATGGTGTTTTCTGGATAGAATAATTCCGAGGTGATGAAGGATGAAGTATGCAAGGATCCGCGACTTACGCGAAGACAATGATTTGACGCAGGCACGAACCGCAGAATTGATTGGGCTTCATACCACCACATATAAACGTTATGAAAGCGGCCAGCGGGAAGTTCCGTTTGACATTGCCATTGCATTGGCAAAGCTGTATCACGTATCGCTGGATTTTCTTGCGGGCTTGACCAACGACCCGCACGGAGGGGTATGATTGTATTATGATGTACACACGAATTCGCGATTTGCGCGAGGATCACGATTTATCGCAAGCCCGCGCCGCCGAATTGGTAGGATTATATAAAACCACTTACCAACGTTATGAAAGCGGCCAGCGGGAAGTTCCGTTTGACATTGCCATTGCATTGGCAAAGCTGTATCACGTATCGCTGGATTTTCTTGCGGGCTTGACCAACGACCCGCAGGGAACTGCGGCAAAATAAAAAAAGAGGCGATTGAAAATCGCCTCTTTTTTGCGCAAAATGCCGGCATTGCCGGCCGGTGCTTTTATTTTCCGGCGGTCTGCGTTTGCTTCAAATACTCTTTCAGAATAAGGTTGATAAACTGGGAAAGGGAGCGGTCGTCGTCCTCCGCCAAAACTCTGATTTTCTCCAAAATGTCGCCATCGATCGTGATACTGATTTTTTCTTTCAGCGGCTTCATCGCATCACCTTAAAAACCTTTCCTTTTTCTACTATTATAATCAAATATGCGATTTAATATTGACAAATCTTATAAAGTAGGATAAAATAAGATATGCCGGCTGACGGCAAATTGAAAGGAAAAAGAGAGGTTTTTACAATGGCAAACGAAGAAAATCAAACGCAAGCCGCCCCCCAAACTCCGCAAACACCGCCGCTTGGCATTTGCGAAAGATGCAAAAACCCCATTTACAGAAAAGAGGATCTGGTCATTCATCATTACAACCTCCGCAGCTCTCGCCAGTATTATCATTGCGCGCAATGCGAGGCAAAAATGAAGGAAGAAAACGCGCGGCAGGCGGCCGCTACCGCCGCAAAGCGCAGGATGTGGTCCTATATTCTCGGCGGCCTCGGCGCGGCGGTGGTTCTTGCAATTATGATTGCTACGGGCATTTTCAAAACCCCTTCGCTGATCGCCGTAGGGGTCGTGACCCCTATTCTCACCTTTACGTTAATTTCCTGCCTGTTGCTTTCAAACAACTTTGTGGGCGACCTGATCGTTGGAATTGCAAGTCGCAGTATTCGTATGCCGGGCGTTATCTTCGGGTTGAGCCTGGATGGCATTGTCTGGTTTTTAACCGTTAAACTGGGCTTGCTTGTGTTGAGCATTCTGATTTCCATTGCACTGCTCCTGCTTGCCGTTGCCGTAGGGCTTGTGGTTTCGGTTTTCGTTTATCCGTTTGCCCTTGTCAAAAGCATCAAACACCCCGATGATGATAACTAAAAGGAGATTTTTTATGAAAAAAGGATTGATTTTTGTACTTGCCCTGCTGTTGCTGTTCTCGTTTGTTTCTTGTAATACATCTTCCGACCCTTCAAGCGAAACCGCAACAGAAACCTATACCGTGTCCTATCAAAACGCCGGAATGAGCAGCCAAACGGTGGAAAAAGGCACGGTACTGCAACAGCCTGCCGACCCGCAAAAAGAAAACCACATTTTCGGCGGCTGGTATCTTGACGCTTCCTTTACCACGCAGGCGACCTTCCCCATTACCGTAAACGCAAACACCTCGCTTTACGCGCGTTTCTACACCTTCCAGAACGCGTTTGAAAGCGCGCGCGAGAAGACCATCGGCCAGTCGGTTTCCGGCTACGAATATGACTATACCACCACCGCAACGGTTTCGTACAGTGCCGTTTCCGCCTCCGGGAGAACCGAAGGAAACGCAAAATATTCCACCACCGGCGATGTTTCTTTCTACGACGCACATACCAACTCCGGGCTGTTGTTCTATGACGGCACCGGCTATCAGATCCGGCGCGGCAACCAGCTGCAAAAGATCTCGCTGGACGAAAACGAGCGGCTGATGAACTACGAAGCGGAGGAAGTGGACGCCTCCTACCGGTTTGACGCCTCCTCGTTTGCAAAGGCGCTGTTTGAGTACGACGCCTCGCAGCTCAAATCCATTGAAAAAACCAACAAGGCAAACGAATACAAGCTGAAAACCTCCTTTAACGCGTCGGCAGGAATTGCCCTTGCAAGCAAGCTCCTCAACAACGCCACCGTTCAAAAACTGATTGGCGAAGTTCCCGAGAACAACGTCAATACGGGAATGTACGTCACGTTTGAAAACGGCGAGGTGCTTTCCTACCGTTACGAAATGCAAATTTCGGTCACCACCGTGCAGTTTACGCTGATCTATTCGCTCAACTTCAAAAACGTAGGCGTGGCAAAAACCATCACCCCGCGCGTGTTCGCCAACCTTTTGCTGACGCCGGCGCAGATCGCATCGGCAAAAACCGAGGTCAGCAACGCTGTTTCCGCTTACGAGACGCAAACCGCTTCGGGCTACGATTTCGTCGTCAAAACCGGCGTTGATTTTGCCGGCAAAAACGAGATCAACTCCACCTTCAAGGGCTCGGCACAGCGCAAAACGATTGACGGTACCGTTTATTTCCACAACGACATTGAAATTGGCAGCGACTACAAAAATGCCGATTTGTATAAAGCCGGCGGCATTGCGGACGTTCATATCAAGCGCACCCGCCTGGAAAACGGAACCGTTTACAACATTGAAAAGAAACTCCTCAAAGATACGGTTACCGAGGTCACGCCCTACACCGCAAACCGCACCGATGCCTACTATTTGTTTGATCTGTTTGCCGCTTTGGAGAACTACACCTTTGTAGAAAAGATTACGAAGGACGGCACCGTTACCTACACCATCGGCATTGCAAAAGCCGACGCGCAAAAGATTTTGAACTACCTCAACGCGCAGCTTGACCTTGACCCGCTGGGAAAAGCAACGGTTGACCCCACCGTGTTCGGCGCGTTCGCCGCAAATTCGGTCAAAGCAGATAAAATTCTGCTGACCGTGGAAGTCAAGGATGGGAAACTCTCCTCCATTGCCGTTCAGGCGAACGGTACGTTTACCACCGCGCTTTCGGGTTCCAGAGATTTCGGCACGCAGGCCGCCGCCGATTTTGATGTTTCCTACGAATTGAAAGTCAACGCCGCAGGGAACTCGTTTGTTCCTTACAAAACGGCCAAGAACGCACAATAAACCAACATCAATCAAAACCCCCGCCGTTGCAAACGCAACGGCGGGGACTTTTTTTACCGGCCTTGCCGGCTTGGCGGTTATTTGGTTTCTTTTGTTTTTTTCTTTCCTTTTTTGTAGTCCCGGTAAAGGCGAAGCAGGTCGCCGTAGGGGTAGTTGTACTCCGAAACCAGATTTTCGCAGTAAAACCCGACAAAGGCGTTTTTACCGAGCACCTTTTTGCGGAACAGTTTTTGCACGGCGGCGCTGTAAAGGAGCTTTTGGAGCCGCGTGCCCTGCCGGATGATCTTTCGTTCGGGCGCCGTCAGCTTGTCAAATTCCGTCCGGGCATGTTCGGGCGCGTGCAAAATGGCGTCGGCCGCCGCCTTGCCGGTCGCCAGGGCAAAATACAGCCCCTCCCCGGAGATCGGGTCGGCAAAGCCGCCCGCGTCGCCGATCAGCAGGATGTGCTCGGAGCCGCCGGACTGTTTTTTCGTTTCCCCGTAGGGCAGGAAGGCGCCTTTTGCCGGATATTCCTCCGGGTTTTCCAGGCCGAGCGAGGCAAGAAACTCGTTCATCAGCCGCTTGTGGTCAATCCCTTTTTGCCAAACGCCGCCCATTCCCACGCAAAAATCGTTGCCGGAAGGGAACACCCAGGCGTACCCTTTGGGGATCACGCCGAAGCGAACCTGCACGGCGGTGCCCTGCGGCAGTTTTTCCTTCGGCACGTGCGTTTCCATGCAAAAGCCGAGCGTTGGGAAGGGATAGCCCAGCAGGCTGCGCGTCTCGCTCAAAGCGCCGTCGGCAACCACCAAATGGCGGAACTCGACCGTGTCCCCGTTCGATAGGGTCAGTATGTTTGCCGAAAGATCGCTCCCGTTGAGGGTCGTGTTTTCCAAAAGGACGCCGCCGCGGAGCTGATACTGCCGGGCCAGGAAGGTATCCAGCAGCTCTCTCCGCGTCAGGCGGAAGGGGGTGGAAAGCTCCGAGCGCGTCAAGAGCAAGTCGCCGCTGTAAAGCTCCAAAGTCGAGCTTTCGTCACAAAAGACCGGCGCCAGTTCCTCGGCGGAAAAGCCGAGCTCCTCCACCAACAGCCGGAAGGTTTTTTGGGTCACCAGGCCGGCGCAAAGCTTTTTTCGCGGGAAGGTCTTTTTCTCAATGACCAAATTCGATACGCCGTTTTTTTGCAGCAGGGTCGCGCAGCTGATGCCGGCCGGCCCGCCGCCGATGATTACAGTATCTACGCTATGTTTCATTTTCCGCTTGCTTCCTTTTTCGCTTTTTCTTTATTATACCGTTTTTGGGGGCGTTTTGCAAGATGAAAATGCAAACCGGAGGCGATTTTTCCAATCGCCCCCGGTTGGTTCAAAGCTCCGCCGGATTTTGCGCCGCGGCGCAGGCCTTGAAGAGCGCGGCACCGTTCTCCTTGCCAAACAAAAGGCGAAGGAACCATTCTTTTTTGCGGCTCCCCCAGGCGGCAAACGCAAGATTGAAAAAGAAGGGCAGCGCCCCGCCGGCGCTTTCCAGCAGAGCGGCCATTTGCTCGGCGCGGTCGCGAAACTCGCCGGTGCCGTCGTACCGGCCGTGGTGATGAAAGAGATAATCAATCCTTTCGTCCGCGCGCTTGACGACCTGCCGCACCCGCTCGCGGGAAAGATTGTATTCGTTCCCAATGCTTTCCAGCGTGGCCTCGTCGGTAAGAATATATTTTTTCCAAATTGTCGCGTCTCTTCGGGCGTTCCTCCCGTTGACCGCGCGGAGCACGGCCTGCAACTGCCGGTCGGCAAGTGTGGAGAAGGCTTTTGCATTCCGGAAGAACGCCGCAATTTCGGACGGCGGATTTTGGCGGTAGAGTTCCCACGCCCGCGCCGTTGCCGCCTGCCAGGGGTCGGGCTCATTCGGCTTTTCCGCGCGAACGCGCGGCGCATTCCGGCGCTCTTCGCGGCTTTTGCAAATCGCGTCGATCGCTTCCAAAATGCGCTCCCGGTTTTCGGCGCACAGTTCGCAATCTACAAAGCCGTCGGCTTGCCGGTAGGAGCAGGTGCGCCGCGCCTTGAAATAATTGTAATCCTCTTTGCGCGCCATCCAAAACAGATAAAAGCTGCGGCTTTTTCCAAACCCCAAAAAATTTTCCTGTTCTTCCATCGGCAGGTGCCAGACCTGCGTGGCATAGTCTACGATCTCCTCGCACAGCGCCGCGGTTTCGGCCGGCAGGTCATAAAAGAACGCTTCCACTTTGACACCCCCTCTGCTTGATTTTGCAAAGCTGACGACGCTATATTATACCATATCCGCCGCAATTTGTAAAGCCCCTTTGCGCCGCGGCGCAAAGGGGCTTTTTGTCGTTCAGTCAACGCCACCAAGTCCGGCAAGGATCTGCTCGCATTCCTCTTTTTCAATGCTTTCACGCCGGATCAGAACGGGGATTAATTCTTTGATCAGCCGCTCGTTCTTCGTAACCGTTGCTTTTGCCGCTTCGTAACATTCGGTAACGATTTGCTCAAAAAGCGCCTCTTCGCGCTCCATGAGGTCAGAAGAACAATCGGAATGGTCGCACTTGAATGTCATCCGCCACCCCAGCATACCGCATTCTTCCATTTCGCAGAAGATGTATTTGATGCTACGCATAGAGTGATCAAGTGTGTTGTACGTTTTGTGAAACAACAGCTCCTCTGCGGCATATCCGCCCAACAGCGCCGTGATGGCGGCAAGATAATCGTTTTTGGAAATCGGCAGGTCGTTCGTCTTTTCGTCTTTCTTGTCGTCATCGTCAACATCATAATCATCGTATTCGTCGTCATCATAATCGTCATATTCGTCATTAATGCCCGTAATTACGCTGTCAAGAAAGACGTTGCAAACGGTGTTTTCGTTCAGCGAGAGCAAGTAATCGCTCTTGCTGTATTCGCGAGAGACGAGAAAGGAGCCAATGTTGCGGGCTGCCTGCACGCTTTTGCTTGCGTCGCTCTTTTTGCAAACAAGATCTTCGTCGGTAATTTCCGCCACCTTTTCCCGAATTAACTCTTCGCTGATGAAATTGTGCTCGTCTGAACGCAACACGCATTCGTTGATCAGCGTTTTCAAAGCCGCACAGGAAAAGCCGGTGCAAAGTTTTGCAATGTTTTCGGCGGCAAGCGCAAATTGACAGGAGGATGCGTTTGCATAGAGCCGCAGGATCGCCGTACGAGAAGAAAAAGAGGGAAGACCCAGGGCAATTTTTTTGTCAAACCGGCCGGCACGCGTCAGACTTTCCGGTAGATCGTCATAATCGTTGCAGGTCGCTACAAATACAATGTCATCTACGGTGTGCATCCCGTCAATCAATGTGAGCAGTTGCGTCAACACCGCCTTGGATTGATCGGTGCAATATTCTTCGCGCTGATTTGGGAGAAGTTTGTCCAACTCATCCAAAAAGATCATTGTGGGCTTGCGTGAACGTGCGCCTTTGATGAACGCCTTGCGGATCAACCGACAAACATCCTGCTCGCCGGCTGTCGGGAGATCCACTTTAATCACTTTCAGCGTACACTCTGCGGCAAGCACCTGTGCAAACAGTGTTTTTCCTGTGCCGGATTTACCGTAAAATATAATTCCTTTTGGTAAACTTGCTCCTTTTTCGCGATACTTTTCCCGATTGTTAAAAATCTCAATCAATGTTTGCAATTCCCGCTTTTCGGCTTCATAGCCGGCAATTCTGTTTAACTCGCTCATTCTTGTTTTTTCCTTTCGTTTTGTCGATCCCGGCTGAACGCCTTTGCAGCCCCGCTTTGCCGCCGCGCCGCGTTCATTTGATCCCGTCGCGTGCGTTTGATTGCTGCGGGGTGCGGGAACCGGGAAATGGGATATGACCCATGCTTCCCCCACCAAAAGCTTTTGACCGCCCGTTTCTCAATGAAAAATGCGTACCCGCATTTTATCTTGTCGTTTTTTGACATAGCCCTTGAACCATAAACCAACAACTACAAGAACACAACCCATAAGCCTTGACCCGTACTGTAAAACACAACGATAACAATTCAAAAATATCAGTTATACCTTAGGAGGTGCCAAAACCCAAAAGGGTTCAGCCTGTTAAGGGCGGTTGGGAAATGCGTTAAATTTCGATTTGCGAAAGCAGATTGGCGCGGTCAATCGCAATTTGCAGCGCGCCGATGCGTTGTTTCAGCAAGTTGCGCTCCTCGGCCACCGCTTTCACGTCGTATAAGCATTCCGTGTATTCCAGTATGCCGTTGGCGGTAATGCGGCGGGAGAGTTGCCGCTGGGAGGAAAGCCGGCAAAGCCGCGCGTATTCGGCGTTCCATTGCGCCAGCAAAACGAGCGCTTCGCCAATGGTAACGTCAAATTCCTCCAACCGGCAAAGGCAGTTTGCCTTGGCCAGCGCGCTTTTGATCTGCCGGATGCGCGCGTCCAGGGCGGCAACCTGATCGCGGGTCTCCCGGTAGGAGTAGCCGGTGTCCACTTTGCTTTCACCTTCCTTATAGGATACGCGGAACCCTTCCTCCTCTTTTTCCAGCACCATTTGCTTTTGCTCTTCCAGCAATCGGATTTCTTTCATTGCTTCCATGTGACAAACTTTCATATTTTTCACCTCCGTGTTTTTGTTCTTGCCCCCATTATATGCCAAAAAGCGACAAAATACAACTGGCAGTATTCCGGAATTTTTTGACCACCGAAAAAACAAGTACACAGGCGAAAATACGCATTTTCCTATTGACAAATGCCCCCTTTTTGGGTACAATTATTTCAGAGGAGGTGATTGGAATGACCGAAAAGATCAAACTTACACTGCCGCAGGAAACGCTGGAATTGCTGCGCAAAGACTGCGTCGATTTCCGCTTTTTCAAAAAAGACCGCTCGCCAAACCTCAACGATTTTTTGAATACGCTGATCGTAAATGATTACGAGGCGTTTTCGGCGAGCGAGGAAGAACTGCACGACGAAATGAAAAAGGCGCTTTTCCGGGTGCCGGAAAAATACCGCGGCGAGGCTTTGGAAGGCGTTTTGCAGGTGCTTGCCAGACGGGAAAAACAGCAGTACGGCCACAAGGGCGTTTCGCTTTCCTTCAAACCCACAAAACAGTCCGAGCACGTTACCGATTTTATTGAGCACGTCCTGCTTTCGGGCGAGGCGCTTTCCGCTTTTTACCGCCGCCTGTTCCTTTCCTACGCAAAGAAAAGCAAAAACGAGCGGGAAAAAATTTTGTTCCGGCAAAACTACGAGCTGCTTTCGCGCGCCGTGGCCAAAGGCGTGCAGGTCTGCCTCTTTTTGGAGAACGGAAAGGTCGTTTCCAATTGCTCAATTTATGCCGTAGCGCCCTCCAAGGACGAGCTTTTCAACTACGTTTTGCTCTATGACGGAAGCAGGAACGCAACGGTGCGGCTGGCAAAAATCAAGTCCGCCTCGCTGCTGCCCGACAAAGCCGAACTCCCGGCCGAAAGCCGCAACCTTTTTGAAAGGCAGATCGCCTGCGGCGCGCAATATCCCCTTTACGCAACCGACAACGTTCCCATTCGCGTTCAATTGACCGAAAAGGGAAAGGCTCTGTTTGAAAAGATTTATCTATACCGTCCCACACCCACAAAAATAGAAGAGGACATTTACACCTTTGAATGCTCCGCCCAGCAGGTGCTTTACTACTTTGAGCGCTTTGGCGACAGCGCGCTTATCCTCTCCCCGAAACGGCTGGGGATCTTTATGCGCAACTACTACCACTACGCGCTCAAAAAGTACCGCAGCGTTTATAACAAGGAGTAAAAATCAGGCCTTGACAAATAGCGGCGTCAATGCTATAATAATTATTGGACACGGCTCTGCTTTTGCAACCGTGATGACCGGGTTGCCAATCGCCCGGTCACTTTTTTTGTTTTTCTATTGACAAATCCGTTTTTTTGTGGTATTATAAACAGCGAGGTCGGGCGCAT
This sequence comes from uncultured Clostridia bacterium, assembly GCA_946641795.1. GTDB lineage: Bacteria > Bacillota > Clostridia > Oscillospirales > CAG-272 > UMGS1865. Next base: position 2,410 of record CAMPBZ010000001.1, on the reverse strand, counting down.
GATCTGACGCCGCCCGGCTATATCCCCCGAGATACGTTCTTGGGGGTGATTTTTTTATTTCTTCCGTTTGATATAACAGCAAAAAACGCCGAACGTTTCGCTACGCGAAACCGAATAGTTGCACTCGCGCGCCGTCGCTGTATCTGTCGCCGACAGCGCTCGACGCGCTCCCCTCCGGGTTATTCGCCCTTCGGGCTCATAACCCGTTGATCGTACGGTCAAAATCGCTTTCACAGGCAAAAATAAGGCAGGCACCCGTTTGGGTGCCTGCCTTATTTTTGGTTGCACGTTTGCAACTTTAATTGAATTGGTAGTGGAGTTTTGAGAATGCTTGGCACAGTGTGGCACATTTGGCACAGAATGGCACAAAAATTTGTGTTATGGTTTTGATGGGGGCAGGCACAGAAGCGGAACAAATCAAAATTCAGTAATCAATTCATTGACACGCAATAAAAAAATGATATAATGAAAGGAGAAAACATGGAAGAAAATTTTGTTGATACTTTTATCAACGATCTTTTACAAGATAGGAATTTAGCGGGTAACAGTTCCAAATGGGCAAACTGGAAGTCGCAACTCACCATCACTACCTGCAAATATTGTGTTGACCATCACGGAACGATCGTCGACATCTCTGTTTTGGAAAACAATGACCAGGTCAACGCACATGAGAATTGTAAGTGCATTTATGTGCCGATGAGAACAAAACTTGCGGGAAGTGCAACCAACATGGGATATAACGGCGCAGACGCCCAGCTCTATTATTTAAATCGGTTACCGAATTATTATGTAAGCAAAAAAGAGGCCTACTCTGAAGGCTGGAAACCGAATCACAAAAAATTAGATAAGGTTTTGCCCGGCAAAATGATCGGCGGAGATATTTATACAAACGATGATCAGAAACTCCCATTTATGCCGGGGCGAATATGGTATGAAGCCGACATCAATTACACAGGTGGAAAGCGAAATCGGCAAAGGATCCTTTATTCAAGTGACGGTTTGATTTTTGTTACATACGACCATTACCAAACATTTTATGAAATTACAAAGTGAGGAGGGCCACATGGAAAAAAGAAAAGAATATACCATTGATTTCCACAATGTGAAATATTATTTAGAAATGCATTTTGTCATCCGAGAATCTCTTGAATTTCCGGATTATTATGGCTGTAACTGGTCCGCTTTTTGGGATTGCTTGACCGATCTGTATGGGACCCCCATGCGCATTACAATTATAGGACTTGAAATCATTAGAGATAAATTTGACGATGCCGCAGATAAAATGATTGAGATTTTGCAAAGGTTTAAGCACTATCCTGATGATATGTTCGCAAAGGATATTCAAATTGAAATTGTCAATGAGGATTCGTCGGTGACCGTCATAGAATAACCACACGATCCTGTTGCGGTGCCCGAGATTTTTTATGCTCGCAGTCGCTCGCAAAAATCTCGACCTGCGCCAACGTACGCAACATTCTCGCCGGCTGAACGCCGACGTTTCGCTACGCGAAACCGAATAGTTGCGCTCGCGCGCCATTGCTGTATCTGTCACCGGCAGCGCTCGGCGCGCTCCCCTCCGACTTATTCGCCCTTCGGGCTCATAACCCGTTGACCGTACGGTCAAAATCGCTTTCACAGGCAAAAATAAGGCAGGCACCCGTTTGGGTGCCTGCCTTATTTTTGGTTGCGGAGGTGGGACTTGTAACCACAACTTCGCAACACGGCAAGCCGTGACGGCGGGCTCCCGACCGCCTTTGCTCCGTCCGGCAATCGCTTCTTCCGCTTTATTAAATGCCATTGCCCGGCGTTGGCGATTGCGTGTGCTTCGCGGCAACATCCCCACAGACAAACGCACAAAGGACACCCGATTAGGTGTCCTTTGTGCGTTTGGTTGCGGAGGTGGGACTTGAACCACACGATCCTGTTGCGGTGCCCAAAACTGCTTGTCGCTCGTAGCACTCGCTCCGCAGTTTTGACCGCGGCCACTCGCGCGCCTTCGCTGTATCTGTCGCCGACAGCGCTCGACGCGCTCCCCTCCGGGTTATTCGCCCTTCGGGCTCATAACCCGTTGATCGTACGGTCAAAATCGCTTTCACAGGCAAAAATAAGGCAGGCACCCGTTTGGGTGCCTGCCTTATTTTTGGTTGCGGAGGTGGGACTTGAACCACACGACCTCCGGGTTATGAGCCCGACGAGCTACCAACTGCTCTACTCCGCGATATTTTGTTTTGCCGGTCAAAAGGCTTCTCGCGCCAGCCGCCTCGCGCCCTCTGCTTCTCGCCTCGGCGCCTGCCTGCTGCCTTGCGTTCGACCGCATCTCGCACGCCGTCCCCTTCGCCTGGCCCTCTTTTCAGCCCCCGGTGGTGCCGGTGACCGGGATCGAACCGGTACGATACTTTCGTATCACGGG